>DJVF01000010.1 GCA_002441085.1 Patescibacteria group bacterium UBA6263 | reverse complement strand
CCATATGATCCATTATCCTTCAAGGAGTCCCAACGACAATATCTACTCATCTTCTCAAAGCTCTATTTTGAATCTCATAAGATTGTCCACCATAAATAGCAGTTATCTGTAGTCCAGTACCACTTTGCAAAGAATTTATCTCCTCAGCAACCTGCACAGCAAGCTCTCTAGTTGGTACTAATATAAGTGCTTGTATATATCTAGCTGGTATCAAAAGTTCTACCAATGGTATCCCAAAAGCAGCAGTTTTACCCGTTCAAGTATCTGCTTGTCATATAATATTTTTCTCATTAGCCAACAGTAAAGGTATTACCTGATTTTGTATTTCAGATGGCTTTTTAAATCATTTTTTAGCCAAAGCTTGTAATGTTTTGTTGGTTAATCAGAGTTTTTCAAAAGATTCAATAGTAGTCATTATTTTTATAGTCAAATCATAAAAAGTGGTCGAATAAAAAGTTTATAAGACGACTCTTAATACTTTTTACTATTTTAAACCAATCAACGAATTATATATATTACAAGCAAAATTACCAATCATTTATCAATCCTAGCAAAATTTGCTAAAACTAGACTTTTGATTATAATTATAATGTAAAAATACAACAACGCAAACCCTAAAAAATACCTATAGCTCTTATTCTCAAGACGTTGCTACACTTTTACATTTATACATTGCTACGTTCCATGCAAATCCAAAAAGTAAAAATATCAAACATACTAAGCTTTCCTTATTTGGAAAATTTTGATAGTGGTCAAGAAATAATTTTTAATACACAATGAGAATGAAGTGTAAACGTGCTTATATGACCAAATTGATCTTGAAAAAGCAATTTTCTACTAATAATAAACGAAATTTTAAAAGCCTGACTAATGAAAGATTATGTATATAATCCAGATATTATAAGAACTTGAGATATTGGTAATTTTACAAATGTTATAACTTTCAATGAAATAAAGTTAAGTAAAATAAGCAAACATTTCAGACAAAATGATAAAGACTCCAAAGTATTAATATGATTTAATTTAAACAATAACGATATAGAAAATATATTATATATAAACAAAAATAAAGAAAATTTCCAAAGAATAATAAAACAATATAGCTCTTCTAATATAGTTTTTTGAGATATAGACACACAATATTTATCTCAAAATAGATACTTAGAAATAATCTTCAATATAGACATAGACAATCAAAAAGTAACTATAGATCAATCTAACTTAAATCAAAATCAAATAAATATAATAGAATATATAAAAAATACTGAAATTATAAACATATGTTCAATGATACAAAAAGAATTTAATTATATAACAGAAGATATTAAACTTTATCCACTTAAAAATACAATTTGATCAATATGATTACATAGAAATTTCACTAATCTATCTACAAAAATAGATCCTCAATCACGAAATGATTATATTTCAAATAAAAATACAATACAGTATCCTCCATTTATATGATATTATTTATGCATAAACAAAGTACGAGACATAATAAATAGTTCCAAAACAGTAAAAGATTTGACAATCCAAGAAATTGAAAAGAAATTAGGAAACTCTGATTTTTATTGAAATTTACAATATACAATTCAAAAATATTTCAATAAAAATTTATTAGTAGGGAAAGAAAATGAAGAATTGTTTTTTTATATAATAGACAATTTTTGACAAATATTCAGATTTGAAGATTTAAGTGATTGAGAGCAATCTTTTCTGACTATAATATTTGCGATATATTGATTTGATATAAAAGATTGAACAATAATGATAGATGAGCCAGAGATTCACACACATCCCCAAATACAAAGGAGCCTTATAAGATTATTACAAAAAGTTAGCATAACTATGTGAACGCAGTTTATAATATCTACATATTCTCCATTATTTATAAATGAGCGAAATATTCCCAATGTATATAAATTTTCCAAAACAAATTGAGAAACAAATATAATAAATCCTGGTGCTATAAGTACAGATGAATGAAGTTTGATACAAATGTTAAAATTTGAGAATGCATCAAAAATATTTTTTTCAAAAAAAATAATAATGGTAGAATGAGAAACAGATGCATATTTTTTTGAGTTTTATTTAAATTATTTGCATACTTTCAAAGAACGAAAAAACAAAATCACAAACTATGAGATAATAAATATAAATTGAAAATGATGATTCAAAAGACGGAAAAAATTTTTATCAAAATTTTGAATTGAATCTTATTTTATATGAGATTGGGACAATACGGTAGAGTTTGATATACTCAAACAACTTGACTTAAATTACTATTATCAACAATCCAAAAAACACTACAATTTAATCAAAAAAAATAAATGATATATCGATCGTCATTATACAAGATTAGTAAATACAATAAGAGATTTATACCCTCAAAAACACAATTATGTAATAAATAGGATTGATGATTTATACTCAGAAAACATATTTATATTAAAAAAATGAGATATAGAAACATATCTATGAATCAAAGCTAAATGACTTGAAGAAACAGTTAATTTTTGTCATCGATATTTCCATCAACGATTAAACAACAAAAAAACAGCTCCTCATAGAGAAGAGCTAAATACTATTATAAGCAAAATATTTTCTTAACCATTTACAATAAATATAGCAGAAAGGATTATAAAAATCAATAATACAATCACAAAAACAATGTTTTTATTTCTTTCAGATTTAAATTTATTTTTAAATTGCTCAATTCTTTGCTCCAATTTTTCTTTCTCCACAATAGCATCTTTTTTTTCTTTATTATAATCTGGCAAAGCAATCATATTATTTATTTTATTTTCCAACTCTCCAATCCTCTGCTGGAGCATAAAAATAATTTTATTTTTTTCTTCCAAAATCTTGTCTTTCTCTTTAAATATTAGAAAAAATTTATCAATTTTTTCATCTATTGATTCTTCTATTGATGATCTAGTTGCAATAGATCTAGAATTCTGGTTTCCAACTATTTCTGAATTTACTTCTTGACGCAAAACAGAAAAATCATTTTGTAAAAGATCCAACTCTTCTTTTGCCAACAATACTTTATTAGCAACTTTTTTGTAAGAAAGCTTACCTCCTCTTATATATCTATCTACGGTTCTAGTAGACACGCCAAGTAATTTAGCAGCTTTTTCTCTAGTAATACTATAAGTCTTCATTATAAAACAATATTATAAAATCTAAATAACTAATTTAAGTACAATTAAATATATCAAAGATAAATATTATAATTCAAATTTTTTTATATCTTGTTGTTTAATATCTTCTAAAAAAGATTTTATATATAGTGTCAACAAAACTCACTCTAACATACCCAAAAACAATATTCGTGGATATATAGATACAAAATCCTTGGGTCAACCAACCAAAAAAAACATTTGAACAGGAGTTGCAATGTTTTGGAAATAAGGTATCCACAAAAACACAAATATAAGTACTATCATAACAAGATAAAAAACATTTCATTTTTTCATTTTTTATTTTTTTATCAAAATATAAAAGAATGTAATTATAAAAGATAAAATAATCACTTCCAAAATAGATCCAAGAGTCACGCTTATTCAAATATCATAATTATTTACAACATATTCAAACAAATAAACTACAAAGACATTAATCACCAAAGAAGACAACCCAAAGGTAATTATTTTCAAAGGTAAAGTAAGTATTTTTAATAGGTTTTTAAAAACAAAATTGAAAAGCCAAAAAATAAATCAAAGTATGAGAAAAGTCAAATATAGATCATATTTGGTATTTTCTATACTAATTCATAAATCATACTTGTTTACAAAATATAATATAGCTCAATTTATAAAAACATTTATTAAGAGACTTTTAAACATATTTTTATATTAAGATTAATAGACAAGACACCAAATCAATATAAATAATTATACAATCATTTCAAGACAATTTTAATAATATGTCTATTTTTGTCTACACATCCAACAAATCATCAAAATTATCTTTCTTACCATCTTTTAAATATTCATGAATAGAGTTTCTGACAGCCAAAAGTCAAATAACCAAAGCTCTTCTTCTTTTTTTTGATACATCCAAACCATTCTTTATAAAAAAATTATAATCTCGAGTCAAAACCTCATTTACATTTTTTCATATCAGAAATTCCGACAAAAAACTCGCAGCTGCCGTAGTTATATTAGAACAATTTCAATCAAAACTATACTTTTTAATAATATTGGACTCTATAATTAAGTATACATTTATATCATCTCAACATATAAAATTACCTTCATGGAAACTAGCATTATAATTATCCATTTTATAATTACATATAGGATTTTTTGAATATTCCTTTATCAGTAATTCTTGTTCAGTATCCATAGTTAAATATATCAAATAAAAATTAAAATATAAGATAAAAAAAAAAGTAACAATTTCAAGCTCGTTACATCTTTTTATTTACCAAATAGCTGTATCTTAATTAACTATTATCTTATTTAAGATACTTCAAGACAAGTATTTTGACTTATGAAAATTATAAATATTATGTTCAAGCACAACTCAATAAATTACATGCTGAATATACTGCAACAAAAGAGATTCTTCTATTTCATTATCTCATGGCAATATACAAAGTTCATTTATTTCATTATTTAAAATACTCTTAGAAAGGCTAAATTTATCACAAAAATAATCTATATCTAACCGACAAATAGGGAATAGATCAAAATCTACTACACTTCAAGCATTATCCAAATAACAAATGTTCACACTATCATATTTACCATATTTTAAACCACCAATATAATCCCAAACATCATTTAAATTAGATTCTTTTATATCAGATATGATATTACAATATCACAATAAATTAAATCAATTTCATAAAAAAGATTCAAATCAATTATTTCATATACAATACAAATCCATATTATTTTTAATAGTCTTATAGTTCAAATTTATATGATCCAAAAGCTTGGAGTCATGATTAGATCACAACAAAACCAACATAAGCTTTCTTGAATCAACAATTTTATCATCCCAAAATCAAATATTTGGCTTTATAAGTCTAAAAATCTCAAAAAAATCTGACATAAAATCTCTATAGTTACAAAAAGATTGATTTGAATCTATCAAAGACTGACTATCAGATCTTTTTATAATCATTAGAAATTTAAGTTTTAAATATAAATTTTAATTTAATAAAATTTATATAACAAAAAAAATAGATATTTCAATAGAAAATAAATCACAAAGACAATATATGATATAATAAAATCTACTAATCTAATCTACAAAAAAGATGATCAACCAAAGATTTGATAATTTCAATAACTCTCTTTGATAATTCGACAAATCATTTTATCGCCAATATTTCAAATTCAACAATTTGATCATAAACTCTAGACAATCTTATAAGGAATTTTTGAGAATTTATCTCCAAAACTACATCATAGAATCCATCAACAGCCTCTGAAAACATCGCTTTAATATTACCCAAACACACACTATGTTGATTAATATTGGATTGATTAAGCAATGCTAATTGTATCATTTTTCTATAGGTATAATAAAGCGACAAAAATAAACCAATAACTTAATAATTTTTCAAGCACAAATTACAACAGAAAATTCATTAGAATTTTTATAGAAACTTCGTCTTGATTTTTTTGTAAAAATCCTTAGATTTTTTAACGATGTTTTATCATATATAAAGCCACATATGAAAAATAAATATTTCAACATCTTTGTTAAAAACTTATTAAAACATAAAAATAAACTAATAGAAATAGAAAAAATCAAAACTATATGAAAAAAGATATTAGACTCAGAGTATTCTGATAAGAAATTATATAAAATAATTTATTACCTCAAAAATAGAGAATATTTACAAAGCCTCAAAAAAGATATTTTATTAGTAAAAGAACCAAATAAAAAATATGAAAATCAACAACTATTAGAAACTTACTATTGGAACATACTCAAAAAACATTGCAATAAATATATTGATTGAAATCGATACATATGATGAATAAAAGCACTAGAACTAAACTACTCTTCTTATGACATACCAGAAGAAATAATAATTATAAATACCAAGAAACAATGCACAGAGATAGTTATGTTTGACAAACAAATATTATTTAAATTATATTCTTCAGATCAAAAAAAATTATTCAATACCTTTTATAAAATGACCAGAAAAGTATATATAAAAAATAACGTTTTTACCATAGCAAACACCGAGTTAGCAATCTTAGAAAGCTTATATAATCCATCAATTATAAATAAATGATACGCAGATGAATTTATCAAAAAAATTTTAAGAAAAAACAAAAACACTCTAAATATAAAAATACGAGAAGATATAGTCAAAACATCCAAACATCACAGCAGTATAAATAGATTATACAAAATAGCGCAAACTATTGATCCAGATATTAGCGAAAAAATCAAAAATATAATAAAAAAATATAGTTATTTTATCTCAGTTTAATTTGTTTATTTTTAGAAAAAAGAAATAACAATCATAAAACAAAGAAGAAAACAAAAAACCACTGACTTTTTGTTAAATAAAAGACAAATTCTGATTGACTATCCAATCTAAAATATTCTAATAAAAATCTAATAAAACTATATCAAGATAAAAATATTCAAGTAATATATCATACGATAAAAACTCAATTTTTAATAAATCTTTTAAAAATAAATCAAACAATCACAAGCAAAACAAATCATTCCAAAAATCAAGCTAACAAATTGGTGTTTATTCTAAGCAGATTATCTATATTATTATATATATGGAATAAATGTATATCCTTAAAAACATTTATCCAAAAATCATTCAATCCCCAATAGCTACTAGGTACTAATATCCCATATAATTCCTGATTCAAAAAATTTCATAATCTTCACAACATAATTCCAAATGGAGCAATTATCAAGATAAGATCCAAGAGACAAATAAAGTCAATCTTTTTTAATTTATTTTTAGTTGCAAATACAAACATAGAAATAAAAACTCAAAACATTCATCATATAAAAGACATTCATCATTTCCAAAATTGCAATATTTCGATAGGATTATTTAAATAATAAACAAAATCATATATTATAACTTGTCACAATCTTCATCATATAAGGACTCAAATCACAGAATATAGTATCAAGTCTTCTATATTTTTATCTAAAATATTCTGAATCTTTTCATTTTTTATAAATATTCATTTATTGGCAATATATTTCAAAAAAAAATATGCTACAATAAAGGATACTACATAAAATATTCCATACCAATAAACATTTATAGATCAAATAGAAAAAGCCACCATATATAAAAATAAACAATAAAATCACCAAGATACTTAAAGATTATTTATAAAAAAACAAGATATAAGTTAATTTCATAAACTATTTAAAACCCTTTTTGTTTGGACTATCTCATCTAACATACCATTCTTTATAAAATCAAAATTTCTTATAATCAGATCTCTTTGAGAAAGTACATAATCATATTTTTTTTTCAAAAAATTAGAATAATAAACTAAACTATCAAAAACAACAATATCTGCATTCATTTTTATTCTATTTTCTGATGCACATTTTTGAGATTCAATAGATTTAGACAAAGATTCATCCATATATTTTTGATCATATAATTCTATAGCATCAAAAAATTGTTTATCATAAAGTTTTTTATCATTCAAGCAAGAATCCATTTTAGACTCCAATAACAAAATATTTTGTTTTATATCATTAATCATAAATCAAGAAATCTTCAATATATTAGATATTTCAGATAAATATTTATCCAAAACCACCTCCTTCATAGCAGAAAATTCCAACATAGAAACTATACTCATTTCAGAATAATTTTTCATCTTTTTTAACAATCATAAGGCTCATTCGTCATTTATATAAACATTATCTATATTTTCAACAGATATTCATCTATGTAATCACACCAAAACAAGAGACATTTTATCATTTTGTAAAAAATAATTAGAAAAAGAAAAACTCATTGAAGATAATCACAAAATCACAACAGACAATAAATAATTAATAATAAATCCTTTATTAAACATATTCAATACTAATATTTATATAAATTATACCCCAATAACATTAACCATTTCAGCCATAGGTAAAAATATAGAAGCAACTATAGCTCATATAATGACAGCTACAAAAGCCATCAGCACAGGCTCCAAGACAGACATCAATATTGCTATTTTTGATTTCAAAAGAGCATTATAAAATACTGATATTTTTCTCATTGATTCTCCAATAGTTCAAGTATTCTCTCAAACATTTACTATCTGAATTAATATTGGATCAAACAAAGTAGATCATTCCATTGAATCATAAAAAGTAAATCCAGAAGACATATTATCTCTTATTTCTATCATTTTTCTTTTATACTCAAAATTACCCAATATTCTATGCATCAAGGTCAAAGAAACTATTGGATTGACTCAAGCTTGATCAAAGGAAGCCAAAGAGGAACAAAATCTATACATATAAAAAACTTTTATAACTCAGGATATAATAGGTACCTTGAGTAACAAAGTATCTACAAAAATTTTAAATGGAATAAAATATTTATATAAAATTTGCAAACCAAAAAATCATCCAAAAATAATAAAAATAAACAAACCTCGAGTATCCTTTAAAAAATCAGAAAGCCCCAACATTTTTTTTGTAATATCAGGCAGTTGATCTACCGATGGAAACATTGAGACTATACTCGGCATAACATAAACAAGCAATACTATTACAGCTCACACAGAAAATAATAACAAAATAATAGGATAGGTAATAGCTTTTTTTATACTTTGCATTATACCTTGCATATTCTCAAGCTCATCAGCTATTTGTGACAATATTTTAGGCAAATTTCATGTCATTTGTGCAGATCTAACAAGCTCTATTTCAGAATAAGAAAAGAAATAATCATGATTACCCATAGCAGAAGACAAGCTCTGTCATTGAGTCATTTGTTCTATCAAATCATCGATTATAATACGCAATCATCTATGACTCTCAGATTGTTTTATAGACAATAAACAATCTCTAATACCCAATCAAGCTTTCTGAGAGATAGCCATCAATCTAAAAAAATTAGTCTTATGTTTCAGTCAAGGGGCAGACAATTTTATCATCAATTTTTCCAATATTCATCATTTCATTATTTGATCACTCATACTAATATTTATATATTAAAATAATTTTCATTTCACAAACTTAAAAACTTGCTCCATATCTAATAATCATTTTATAATCTTAAAAACTCAATCTCTCTCAAGATTAATCATACCACTTTTCAATGCTGCCTTTTCTATTTCAAATGCCTGTTTTCATTCCAATAACATTTTTTTAATTTCATCAGTATAAGGCATCATTTCAAATATACCAAGTCTTCACTTATATCCAGATCATCAACAAACGGGACAAACTTCTCATGTTTCTGGATCCTTACCTGTTCCATGATAAACATATCATTCATTCATAAAACCATTCCATTCTTCTTGTGTTATTCATCTGCTTATAATCTCTTTTTTCAAAGCATCTTTATCAAAATTTATAAAAGATTTCTTTACATAATCCAATCTTTTATCTCACTTTATAGATACTTTAGTTTTGCAATGCTTACAGTTTAGTCTACAGAGTCTCTGAGCTATAACCAAATTAAAAGTACCAACTATCATATAAGGTTCTCATCATAGATTCAATACTCTAGTAATAGTTTCAACTGCAGAATTTGTATGCACAGTAGAAAAGACTAGATGTCCAGTCATAGAAGATTCCATCGCCATATCCAAAGTTTCACTATCACGAATTTCTCAAACCATCATAATATCTGGATCTTGCCTAAGTCCACCTCTAAGTCAATTTGCAAAAGTAAATCATATATCAGCTCTTATCTGAGCTTGATTCAATCATGGCATTTTATTTTCGACAGGATCTTCATAAGTAATTATGTTTACTTCTGGAACATTTATTTCATTTAGACAAGCATAAAGAGTAGTTGTTTTACCTGATCATGTAGGTCAAGTATTCAAAATTATACCATTAGGATATTTTAAATAAGTTTCAATAATTTGCTTATTACTACCTTCTATACCAAGCTCTGAAAGTGGTGGTATATCCTTGGATTTGTCGACTATACGCATTACCAATTTTTCTCACCACACAGTAGGTAAAGTATTTGCACGCAGATCTATCTCTTTATTGGTTTGAGTAACATTAGAAACTCTAGCATCTTGAGGGAGTCTTTTTTCATCTGGTCTCATTTGTCCAGACTCAATCTTAAATTTTGATATAATACTTTCATGGAGATGTTTAGGGTATTGGATAAGTTCTTGCAAAACTCAATCAATTCTGATTCTTATTCTAGAATAATTTTCCAATGGTTCTATGTGTATATCCGACGCTCCATCCTCTACTGCTATAGTTAAAAGATTATCAAAAATCTTTACAACATCAGATTGTAAAACAGCTTGATTTAATCTTTCTCTATATTGATTAGTTTCTGGCATTGATACAATTAAATTTGGTTTATAAAACTAATACAAATCAATTATAATCAAATCTGACAAAAAAAGCAAAAAATCACAGACTAAAGTAAATATTAAAAAAACAGGATTTTGTCCTGTTTTTCATAACTTTTTACAATTTTACACTACTTTATACAATTTTATATTACTTTCATATATATTCCTTACCCATATATGGCACCAAAACCTCAGGTATCTTGATAGATCAATCCTTTTGTTGATTATTTTCAATTATAGCTATCATAGTTCTTCACATAGCAAAAGCAGTAGCGTCATTCATATATACAAACTCTTTATCTCAATTTTGTCTTTTAAATCTAGTATTTAGTCTGCGAGCTTGAAAATCTGTCATTAAATCAGAAGTATGTGTTTCTCTATAAGCTGATTGTCATGCCATATATGTTTCTACATCTACATGCCTATAATCAATATCTCACATATCTCAAGTACAGCATTCAATCAAACGATAAGGCAGTTTTAAAAGTCACATCATATATTCCCACATTCCAATTATAAGTTCTTGTTCATGTTCTCAAGTTTCTGGAGTACTAAAAGTTTCCATTTCCATTTTATCAAATTGATGAACTCTTATTATTCATTTCATATCTTTACCATAAGTTCATGCTTCTCTTCTAAACGCAGTAGAATATCATATCAAACGAATTGGTAATTCATTTTCTTCAAACATTTTATCCATATACATTGATCACATTGTATGCTCAGCGCTTCAAACCAGAACCTGTTTATCATCATGTAAACAATATCTCTCATCCATTGGGTGCAATCTTCACATCTTTTCCATTACTTCCATTTTCATAATAACTGGTGGAAGCACAGGTATATATGGAGTATTTTTTATATTAAGTTTTTTCTCATCAATTATTTTTTGTATAACATCTTTATCTCACAATATTCTAAATGCAAAAGTCATTATTGCCAATTGCAATAAAACCAAATCTCATTTAATATATGCAAATCTAGTTCAAGAAACCATAGATCAAGTTTCTTTATCTATAATATCCCATATTTTACCAAGTTCTTCATGATCTTTTGGCTCAAAATCAAACTTAGGAATATCTCAACAAATTTTTATAATAACATTTTTTTCTTCATTTTCTCATACTGGAGTATTTGGATGATAAAAATTAGGCATAGTCAAAATCAATTTATCAAACTCCTCTACTATCAAGTTATAATCTGATTCTATTTTTTGTATCTCTCACTTCAAATTTTTTGCTCATTCATAGTCCTTCTTAGCTGCCAATTCTTTTTGTTGAAATTTCATATCATCAAGTTTTTTTTGAAATTCTTTCCTTTGATCATCTAATTTAAGCAATCTATCTACATCAACATCTTTATTTTTATTTTTGCAGATTTGTTTATAAGCAACTATATCTTCACGGATTTTTTTTATATCTATCATTTATATAATTAATTAATTAAAAACCTGCCTGACGGCAGTCAGGATTTAAAACAATAAAACTTAGATTCGCGAAAGTAAATCAGTAAAAGAATGCATATCAAAAATTAAAATCATTTTTTCTTGTTCTAACAATATAAATTATTACACTAATAATTAATAATTTAGTTTTTTTTTACAATCCCAAATGCAAGATAATTTAGGTTTAATAATTATATCAATTATAATCTGATTGATAATATGATATCTCGTAGCCAAAGTATACTTTCAAATCAATATCAAATGACAAAGACAAAATGCAGTATCTAGGTCTCGTTCTGTTTTGCTTGGCAATGTAAACGAAAAAATAGCTCCACTACTACCCAACTTCCCATATTATTACAAAGATATGGTTTTTGTGGGTAAATGAATAGATTATGTAGTATTCAACTGATTATCTTCTGGTAATCTAAAAAATATAATATTTTTGGAAATCAAAAGCTGAACCTCTACTCTCAATAGGAATGAAAGAATGATAAAAGAATGTGCAGATAATAAGAAAGTATACTATGATATCTATCACATCAAAAACTAAATTAATTTAGTTTTATCTTATAGCAGAACTTTTGCTGCTATATTTAGAATCAAATGTTATATTATCCAATATTTTTCAAGATTTTTTGTCATAAATCTGCTTTTCAAGTTTAGCAGACAAATTTGATATTTGAGTTTTATTGATATTTACTCACTTAACAGATTTAGTAGGCGTAATAGCGAGCAAATATTTATAATTTCATCTATCAAAGACTTTAAAATATACCTCATCTTTAAAATTATTTTTTATTTCAAATTGTTTACTATTTTCATATATAGCAGCATCATCTCCATAAACATCATCTCCATAATAAGCAGTCAACCATACGCTATGTCAATATCTCTTTACAACTTCAATATCAGGATGTATCAAAGCTATTCTAAAAAGTTGACTAGCAAAACCACATACTCCTCCAAAAAACATAAGATCTTGAGGTCAAGATCACTTACAATATCAAGGCAAATAAGCAATATGCTTATTTATATTCAATGATTCTCATGGGTATAACAAAAAGTTATCTAGACTATTTATAGCTACATTATAATTTTGTTTTGTACAATTTTTCAACATACTCAAGTCCTTACCTACTACAAATATTCATAATTCTCTAGATTTTTCATAATAGATATATTTTATAGGGATTGAAATTTTTTTTCACTTTTTTTGTAAATTAATTAAAATATACTTTTGTATATCATCCCAAGGCATAAAAGATTTATATCACTCAAAATATATATCAGTAGATTCATAAACAAAGTTTTTGTTGAGATCATTATATATAGTTTCAAATCAGTCTATATCTGCCCATATATTATCTATCACGTCTTTATACTCAAAATTTGGAAGTTGCTTATTGATCAAACAGACAGGAGATAAAATATAATTATTTCATTGTCTTGTATACTTACATTTTTCATTTTTTATAGAAATCATCTCCTTCAATAAAGATATTTTAGGGATCTTTGTTATTTTATCAGAAGAAACTTTGACTATATTCATATAAGTAGAAAAATTTAATACATCATCAGCCAAACCAAAAGATGATAAACACAATATAATTACAATCAAAAATAGTCAGTATTTCATTAGGCATAATCAAAAGATAACTTTATGTTATCATAAATAAATAATACAATATATATTATATTACTTATATAATATTTGTCAAATCTTTGTGCCTATAAATACTTAGATAATTTGATTATTAGTAAATATGGGGTAAAATTAAACTAACATAGTTACTTATCGTAGTTCTACTACACACTACTAGGTAACCATGTTGGAGGTATTCCTCCTAAAATACTATCTAGATCTTTTACCCAAAAAGATCAGATGGAACTTAGGAGAGTGCTAGATGTTTATTATACAATCTATAGGAAATACAAGAAAATGTATTTAAATCGGTTGTATGAAACCGACTCTGGCACTCTCCAACCCTTAAACTAGAGGCATTCCCCTAGTTTTTTTTAAAATTCTAGTTTAATTTCATTTTTAGAAGACTGCAAATAATATCATTTCTTAGATTTGAGTTTATAGTAGTCTTGCTCTAGTTTATTTACATAATCTCTAATATCATTAATTATCTTATTTATATTATCTTCTTGTATAAAATCATCTATATTAAACAAAAAACTTTCTACTTGCTCATATCTAGATAAATTATTTATTATAATTCACAATTCATTTTCTAATTTCTCTTTTAATAGATTAATTTCCTCAACTCTATTTTCATTTACAATTCTTTTGTTCAATTTTCTACGTAAAACATGGAATTCAGTCAAAACTTCCTGTTTTTTATTTTTTAATTCATTTAATGTATGATAATAATTTTTCATACAATCCGAAAGAGATTGTATTTTCAAAATATTGAGGCTATAATCAGGATTAAATAATCATTTATTTTTTATTTCTTCAAGATGTCTTCAAACAACCTCAAAAAATTTACTCTGAGTGTTTATTTGTCAATTTTTGTTTCAATATCATCATTTATCAATCAACCAAACAAACAGTTCATTTTCATGCAAATCGCTAATTTCAGGATACTTCATTCTAAATCATCATATCCATTTAGCTACTCTTCTTATTATATTTATATCATCAGTATTTTTTTCGAAAGATTCTAAAGTGCTTATAATAGATCAATTTGGATTCAAAAAAGAATATGATTCTATTCTAGGTCGATTACTTTTTTCGCATTTTCTACCAAATTCTTCTATAAATTTTTTACTTTCTCAAAGTTGCCTAAAACTTCTATAAATTTCAGCTCTTTCAGTATCGGACTCTATTGTCGCTAGAGCATTTGACATCAAAGCTATAAATTTTGCACTTTCAAAAGTGATATCATCCATAATCATAGAGAATATATTATCAAAATTATATCAATTTTTTTTTACAAATTCCAAAACTCATGGATGACTTTTATATTCAGTAGACAAAAGCTTAAATGCTTCATATCTAGAATGTCATGACAAAATATATAGTCTACCATCTTGAGAGTTTCTCCAAACTATAATGGGATTAAAAATTCTAAAATCAAAATTTCAATTCAAAACAGCATCTATAATATTTTGGACACTATGTTCACTATAAGGTTTCTTCCTATTTTGAAAATTTTTTAAATCTATAGCAATCTTATCTAATGGAATCTCTCTAGGAGCATAGTCAATATTCAATTTAAATCCAAAATTATCAACAATTTGATGTTTATTTAAATCCACAATAGCATAAGTTTTTGATTTCTCTAAAGAATCAGATATTTCTTTTTGTTCCAAATTTATCATAAATAAAAAAATACTTTAAAAAACCAACAATATTAGTTGTTTAAATATTTAGCAACAAAAATCAATAATTAATTATAATAATTATTTAGTAAGTCTATCAAAAATTCTTTTTTTACCCATTACTTTCATTACAGAAAACAAGTCTGGAGTCTGATTAGCACAACAAAGTTTGACTCTAAAAAACATCGCCAAGTCTCATATTTTTCATTTATATCCACCCTCTTTAAATTCAGCATTATTTCAAGCAAATCAGTATTTTTTTCATATTTGTTTCAATTGAACAAACCAATCTTCAATAGACATATCTAGATTCAAGATATTTGCATATTCATTTGCAAAATCTGCAGTCCAATTATCATTAAATATTTCTGGCAAATCTGGTTTATTTACAAAAAGTTTTTCTCGTTCATCGTCATAGAAAAATATAATCTGACTCTCGACATCTTTAAAAGTTGTAAATCTCTTTGGGTCTTTTGGAGTATGTCTTTCTATATTTATAGCAGCTTTTGTATAATCTATATCAGAGAGCATTAGTTTGGCGAAATCTGGACTATATGTTTTGGCTCGTTCCAATGTTTTGTCATAAAGTTCATCAGTCGATATTCTAGATATATAGTTATTACATACACTATTGAGTTTGACAAAATCAAACAAAGCTCAAGCATGATTCATCTTATCAAAACTAATCTCAAAATCTTTATAAGATTTATCTGGATTGGCTATTTGCCATCATTCAAATTCAGAAGATATTATTCACATCACATAATCTATAATTCATTGTATAGGATATCATTTTTCAAAGAAAAATTCTACATCAGCTTCAGGATCTTTTCTTTTAGATATCTTTCTTTTATTACCATTATCTAGTTTCAAAATTTGAGCTGGATGACAATACTTAGGATATTGCAATCCACAAGCATCAAAAAGTTGCAAATGCAAAGGCACAGAAGTAAGTCGTTCTTCTGCTCTTACGACATGAGAAACTCTCATCAAATGATCATCTACCACATGTGCCATATGATAAGTAGGCAATCAATCTCATTTGATCAATACTACATCATTATAATTATCTATCATACTTATATCTCATCTTATCTCATCATGGAAAACAATCTTTTTAGTCAAATCAGCCGGTGATCTAAATCTAATTACTTGATATTTTCAACCCTCTGATTGTAACTTATTATATATTTCATCCACAGATTTTCCTCTCCAAACAGAAAATTTTCAATAAATTCCAGGAACAATTTTGGATTTAGTTTGATTTTCTCTAACTTGATTTATTTCATCTTCACTCATCCAACAAGGATATGCTAATCATTTTACTATAAGTTCTTTGACAAAAACCTCATAAAAATATCATCTCTTGGATTGTATATAAGGACCATAATTTCAAACATCTGAGTTATCTGGTCATATAGGTCATTCATCTATATCTATCCCAAACTTTTTAAATCAATTGATTATAATATCTATTCATCCATCTACCAATCTCTTTTGGTCAGTGTCCTCTATCCTGAGGAAAAATGTTCATCCATTTTGCTTAGCAAACTTAAGTTCTACCAAAGAAGCAAAAATAGCTCATACATGCAAAAAACCAGTTGGACTAGGAGCAAAACGAGAACAAATAGGATTATCTCTTGGAGGAAATTGTTTTTGTAGGTCAGCTATAGTTTCTTTTACATCAGGGAATATAATATCTGCAATTTCTTTTCGAGTAGCCATAATAAAATTTAAATATAAAATACTGATTATAAATATATATCTTTAGCAAAATTTCAAGAACGAATAATTATTCTCAGATAATCAAGTCAAATGATATCTTATTTTCTATTGAAAAGCTAAGTATAATATATAAAAACATTCTTGACGTAATTTTATTTTTAAATAAAAAATTCATGAAATTAGATGGTAAAAGCATCCAAACTGCCATTATGCAATTAGTAGAAGATTTTAAATTTGATCCATATCAGATTCTAGAAATTGTCAAGCTCTGAATAAGATCAGGATTCAAAAAAGATTTTCCCGAATATAAAAAATCAAATATTTTAGTAAATATAGAAAACGACTGAGCTGTCACCATATACAAAGAACTCGAAGTTATAAAAGAAATAGAAGATGAAGACATTCATATCACACTACCAGAAGCCAAAAAAATCCGTGAAGATATCAAAATCTGAGAAAAACTATTAATAAATGTTACACCTCAAAAACTCGAACTATCTAGGATAGCTGCTCAAGCAGCAGCTCAAACCATAAAACAAAATCTAAAAAATATTGAAAGAGAAAGATTTTTCGAAAAATTCCAAAACAAACAATGAGAACTTTTGAAAGCCAAAGTCATAAAAGTACATTCTGATAGCGTAATATTGGATATAGAATGATCAGCAGTAGTATTGTTGCCAGACTGACAAATACCTCATAGAATTTACGAAACAGGAGAAGAAATTTTTGTACTACTAAAACAAATCTCCAAAGATCAATGATGAATAGTCTTGGATATTACACAATCTACAACAGATTATATAGAAGCAATACTTAGAAAAATAGTACCAGAACTTGAAGAAGGCATAATCAAAATAGAAAAAATCGCTAGAATAGCAGGTAGAAAAACAAAGATCATAATATCTTCTACTGAAGAAAAAGTAGATCCTGTATGAGTAATGGTTGGTCACAAATGAGATAGAATAAATACTGTACTATCTTTATTAGACTGAGAAAAAATAGATTATATAGAAAAAACAGATGATCCTATACAAATGATAAGGAACTGTCTCAAACCAGCACAAATAGAAAGCATAGAACTAAACGAAAGAAAAGCAATTGTACGCATCAACGAAGATCAAAAAGCACAAGCAATATGAAAATGAGCTTCCAATATCAAATTAGCTACACAATTAACTGGTTACCAAATTGAAATTAGATAAATTCTTATATGATAAATAAAAAATCTTAAATAATTTTCTAATAAAAACCTAAATAAAAACTTTGTTATGAGCGATTACGAAAACAGAGGTGTTTCTTCTGATAAATCAGAAGTTCACGCAGCAATTGCAAATTTAGACAAAGGCATTTTCCCAAATGCTTTTTGTAAAATTCTACCAGATCTCTTAAGTGGAGATGAATATTACTGTAACATTATCCACGCTGATGGTGCAGGTACAAAAGCAATATTGGCTTATCTATACTGGAAAGAAACTGGAGATATCTCCGTTTTCAAAGGTATAGCACAAGACAGTATTGTAATGAACTTGGATGATTTACTCTGCGTGGGAGCTATAAATGTACCACTAATACTATCAGGAACTATAGGAAGAAACAAATTCTTAATTCCTGGTGAAGTAATTGCAGAAATCATTAATGGAAGCGAAGAATTTCTTGAAATGCTGAGAAGTTTCGGAATAGAAATTTATTCCGGTGGAGGGGAAACCGCAGATTTAGGAGATTCAATTCGTACTCTTGTTGTAGACGATACTATCACAGCAAGAATGTTAAGGTATAATGTAGTTTTACCAAACATCAAAGCTGGTGATTTTATAGTTGGTTTGTCTTCTTTTGGCAAAGCTAGCTACGAAAAAGAATACAACAGCGGAATAGGATCTAATGGATTAACTTCTGCAAGACACGATATTTTCTATCACAAATATGCAGAAAAATATCCTGAAATTGTAGATCCACTAATGCCAGTTAACCTCGTTTACAAAGGGAATTACAAAGTAGATTGGGGAATTCCTCTTGAATACTACATTAATGATCCTTACGGGAAATATCTTGAACCACTACACGATGATATGATGACAATGGGCAAGCTTGTACTTTCTCCTACTCGTACTTATGCTCCAATAATAAAAGCTATACTAAGTAATGTTGATCGTGCAAGAATTACTGGAATAATCCACTGTTCCGGTGGAGGACAAAAGAAAGTAATGAAATTTGTCGATAATATCCATATTATCAAAGATAATCTCTTCCCAATCCCACCATTATTCAAGCTTATCAAAAAGGAAGCTGGTACAAGTTGGCAAGAAATGTTCCAAACCTATAACATGGGTCACCGTATGGAAATTTATACAAGCGAAAAATGGGTGGCTGATTACATCATTGAAGCATCAAAAAGTTTCAATGTTGATGCTCAAATTATTGGTCATGTAGAAGAATTTAATGGCAAAAAAATGACTATAATTCACGAAGGACAAGAAATCGTTTACTAATACAATTCAATACAAATTATCTGATTTTTATCAGATAATTTTTTTATATAGCTAAGGAAAAAGAGTTAAGTACTAGAGTCTATCAATAGTAAATGCTCTTATTAGAATCTGCTTATAAGTAGCTTTTTTATCTAAACCATACTTATCAGACGAATACATTCCACGTATCAAGCTTATTATCTTCCACTTATAATCTGATCAATATTCTTTAACTATAGATTTAATAATTTTATCAAGTTTATCTACAAATTTCCAATCTTGAGAAGATAATTGATATTTTAGTTCAGGATTATATTGAGTTTTTTGAGGTGGAGTGATTCCAGTAAGCTTGATATATTCATCTCTAGTCAAAACCACAAAGGCATCCATTATATTTCTCCTAGATCCTCTATCCAAAACCAATCATGAATATATCATCCCCAAACTTGCTCCTGCATCCAAATTAATAGCATTTCGACATCCAAATTGCTCTTTTATAAAAGCTGGTAGTTTTCGTAAATTTAATCATCAAACTACTCACATATATATTGTTGAGTTATCTTTTGTAGAACATATAAAACTTTTATTCCCAGCTGTCTCCATCTTTTTATCTACATAATTTGAAAATCAAAGTACTACATCATCTCAATTTTCAAGCAAAACAGGAAAATTTCCAAGCCCAAAATACAAATCATTTTGTTTATCTTTATTTATATTACTTCGATATCATACATCATGCAAACCAAAATTATTTTGGACCAACAATGGTTCTCAATATTTATCAAAACCAAAAATAGCCCTTATACTAGTATCCGGCCAAAACCTACTGTAAGCAGCTCCATCTCACATATATACTCTCTCCGATATAGTATGAGTCAATCAATTACAATAACTATAATCTTTGGGACAAAAAAATACTCAATTTACCGCAGTATCTCATCAAACCTTTTTAGTTAAATTTTCCAAAGTATCTCATCCATCATTAGCTACAGAACTTACAACATAATGTTGTCCATCCAATACAACTTTTATTACTCTAAGTGGATATCCTCCCCTATTTTCTATAATAAGTTCTTTATAAGCAAAAACATTTCAAAAAATAAACATAAAACTGACTATAAATAATATTTTTTTCATAATAATAAATTTTTTAAACTATAAATAATTTATTGAGTATTTTATCCTCTTTTTATCGCAAAGCTTTTATCGTGCGCGTAGCAAACTTTTACCAATTTTTATCACGAAGTTTTATCTATCAAACAATTTATCTATATTTTTCTTATCTACTTGGACAAAAAAGGGCCTACCATGCTGACATACAAACATACCTTCTATATTTTCAAATCAATCTCTGACTAAATTTAACATTTGACCCATAGATAATCTATGTCAGGCTTTTATGGATGTTTTACAAGATTTGGTAGCAAATATTCAATCCAATACATTATCATAAGTAATATTCTCAAGATATAAGACATAATTCAAGAGTTTGGATAAATCCACAGGATAAGTTACAAAAATTTTTGGAACAGCATATATTACTATCATACTCTCACCTATCCAAGATATATCAAATCACAATTGATTCAACTCCTGTATCTTATCATCCAAATTGGGAATATTCATCACATCAAATTTCAAAGGTTGCAAAAGCAATTCAGGATTCAAATCCTTTTCTTTTTTCATTCTTTCAAAAGCAATTCTCTCCGCCAAAGCATGTTGATCTATATAATAAGCAGCATCTTTTGACTCAAGCACAATATAACTATTCCATATTTGTCAAACTATTTTATATTCTCATATAAATTCATTTTCAAATATCTTATCCTCATCATTATCTATAAATCAAGATCAATAAATATTAAACTTTCAAATATCATTTACAGACAACAAGTTTTCTTGCTCAGGTTGAGTAAAATCATTTTTCTTATTTGATAACATCAAGTCCAATTCTGATCAAGCTCAAACATATGTTTTTTTATATTCAATGTCAGTATTTGCTATTTTGTTTTCTCATAAAGCATTTTTGACACTAGAATAAACTATCTCATAAATCTTTCTTGAATCCCAAAATTTTACATTCAATTTACTAGGATGTACATTTACATCGACCATATCAGTTTTGACATCCAATACCAAGACAGACAAAGGATACTCTCATGGAGTCATTTGTCTATAGTAAGCATCCATCAAAGCTTTTTTTATAACTTTATCCTCTATTGGTCTAGAGTTTACATATATTTTTATATTTTCTCAAGATCCAAAACGTAAACTAGAATCTGAAGTGATTCACCAAAAATCTACATTTTCATCTTTATAGTTTATATCTATCAAATTATTGGATCGATCTTTTTTGTATACATCAGTCAATCTATCTAATAATCACTCCTTGGGTAACAAATCAAATATAATTTTGTCATTTTTTTTCAAAATAAAACGTTTATCATAATGCCACAAAGCTACATCGACAAAATAGTTATAACAATAATAAAATTCTGTTTGTGCAGATTTTAAAAATTTTTGCCTAGCTGGCACATTATAAAATATATCTTCTATACTAATCAATGTTCAATGATCAAATCATACAGGAATGTTTTTGATTATATTTTCAGATCATCTTTTGATTAGTTTAGTTCATATCTCGGCATAAGCTGTCTTGGAGATTACAGTAATTTTGCTAACTTCGGCTATACTAGCCAAGGCTTCTCATCTAAATCCATAATTTTTTATATCCAACAAATCATCCTCAGTCTTGATTTTGGAAGTCGCATATCTTTCAAGCAACAAATCCATATCAGAAAGCTGTATTCATTCTCAATTATCTTGTACACTAATTAAACTTTTTCATCAATCATTTATAGATATAGTGATCTCACTAGCTCCAGCATCCAAACTATTTTCTGTCAATTCTTTAATCACAGAAGCTGGCCTCTGAACTATTTCTCAAGCTTTCAACCTATTTATTATATAATCAGGCAACTTATTTATTGGCATAATATCAATAATAATTAAAGACTAATTCTTTCTTTATAATATATACACAATACAACAATAATTAATTCACATCAAGTTTCAACTTTTTTAACTTTCACTTGAATTTTGAATCAAAAATCACAAAAGAGATAGATATAATAAATAACCAAAAAAACATGATAGAGCTAATCAAATTTATACAAAAATATTCCACACGACTAAAGTATTGACTATTGATAGTCTCAATTTTTTCCATGATATTTGCTATTAGATCATATTTAAATAACATAGCTATCCTAGATGCTATACAATGAGTAGAAATAGAAAAAAACTCAAAATTAAATGAAATCAATTTTACTCAAAATTTTTTAATCAAATACTTATGATCAGAATATGGAAGTTATTTCCTTGCACACGAGAATAGTATCCTATACAAAGATGAATATATACTTAGACTAGATATGAATATCAGACAAGATAATTGAACACAAACAGACAAAGCACAACCACAAAATACATGAGTACAATCAAACACTAAACAATCTCGAAACAATTTCATAAAAGATAAACTCAATCAAATCAAATAATTACAAAACCATATTTTTAATCAATAAATATATGTAAATGATCAAAAAAATATTTATATCAACATTATTTATAAGTATTGTGATTGTATCATGATGCTCAAAACCAGAATCAAAAATAGATTTTTGAGATCGTGTAATGATTTCTTATTCTGCAAATTTTGAAGATGGAAGCATATTCCAATCCGGAGAAACAAAAATAGATGCAAACATATGAGATTGAGCTATCATAAAATGAATTGAAGAAGCTATAATCTGACTCAAACAATGAGATCAAAAAGAAATATTGATAAGTCCAGGAAACTGATTTTGAAATCAATATAACCAAAACAACACTCACAATATATCCAAGATTATTTTTGATAGAATATGAATAGAACCCAAGTTATGACAATATATCAAAATATCAGACATCCAATGAATTATCACATCTACTGAGTGAAGTTGAGACAATATAAGCTATATATTGGATGCTAATCCAAGACAAACTTATCAAAACTTAATATTCAAAGTCAAAATAGAAAAAATTACAAAACCAATAAAATCATAATATCATTTATTGAAAATTAATTTTAAATATTTTTAAATATTTTTTTATGCAGCTATTCAAGAGATTGCTCTTATCGTTATTCCCAGACGAGATGATGGCAAACAATATAAACCCAGCAAGTATGTTTATATCTTTTATATCAACAAAAGAATTTTTTTCTGTAATCAACAGAAAAATAATAGAGAATTACAAATTGAATATGTTTGATATTTCTATAGATCCATTCGAATTTAAAATATGATTTGGGGAGAAACAAAATTTGAAACCAAAAGATATAGACTTATATTACTGATATTGCTGAACCGCCAATATCAATTGATACAGATTTTTCAATCCATCCAATACGGCCAATACTATAAGTCTTACCGCCAGTATCTATACCAAAAATATATTTACAAAATATCCAGAAGAATATTTTATAAATTTTTTATACTGTATATATCTACTTACTTTTGTGTTTTTGGCTAGGATCAAGATATTTCCATTCAATCAAAAAGAAAAAGATTATAATCGATTTATAGAAGTATTCTTTTCATTTTATAAATTTGTATTTCAACAAACATGAAAAACATTGGATGAAAATAAATTCAAATCAATACAGAAAGAATTATTATGACAGATTGAAATATTTTTTATGCTATTTTATTATTACCAAAACATAAATTGACTTTTTTATAATTCACAAGCCAAATGAAATGATTTTTATTGATGGATATTCTATGACGAACTTAGAGACAATGATACTAAAAATAAAATATTAAAGTTTATAGAAAACAGCAAAATTCAAAGCAAAAAATCAAGCTTTGGTAGCATAGAAAAATGAGTATTGCAATATATTCTACCAGCAGATGTGCTTTTGAAATATTTATTTGCAGAAAATGATACTAACTTAATCATAGAAAATATCGTATCCAAACTACGAGACAAAAAAATATTAGACAAACATCTAAAAAGTTTTCGTAAAAATTGAGATAATTTAGAATGATTACTTACATATATTACAGACTATAAAAATTTCAAAAAAAACTTTTTCATAGGCGTCCAAAAATACATTTTTACAATTTTTAGAAACAATAAAGATTGACAATTCGACGAAGACGTAGAAGAGTTTATGTCATCTATATGAGAAGATATAGAGAATGTAGAAAGCTTCAAGATACCTGAAAGAATAAAAAAAGAATCCAGGATAATGGAAAAAATATTAAATTTTTATATAACTCTAATATGATGATTTTGAATATCTAGATGAGATAGTTTCTTTATCAAGATGTTTAAAAAAGAAATAATAAAAGACTTTTTGAAACAAGATTCTTTTGATAATGAAAGCTCAATATATTATTATGGAACACTGCTATATCAGTATGGTAAAAATGTATTTTATTACAAATATACTACAGATAATCTAAGACAATGAAAACAAAAATTCTTCCTACCATACAAAAGTGATGATAAAAAAATATATTCCAATATATGCATACTAAAATTATTTGATGAAAATTTTATATGAACATTTATGCAAGATATCAATCCCAAAGACATAAAAATATATATCAAAAATAAACAAATCATAGATCAATATAAATCAGATTTTGGTAAAAAAATATCATCTACAGTCAAAAAACAATCCAAACTACTCATAGATGAGGTTTATTCTTTACCATTAAGTATATTGAGTAACTGAGATAATCTTTTAAAAATACTCAAAAAACATATAAAAGATATAGACATAGTTCACATCAAGGAGAATCTATACTGCTTGGATTTTCAGATTATCAACGAACTATACAGACAAGTCCTACACAAAAACATAGATCTCAAACAGATATATCCAGACACGATAATATTATGAATATTTTCCAATATGAGAGAAACTTTATTTGGATTTTTATTGTATATAAAATATCTAGATTGATATAAGCAAATAAATAATATACAAAGCCTGATCAAAATATATATACAAGATATAATCAATATTGATCCCAAGTACAATTGACAATTTGAAGACATAATTATTATATTATTGCAAAAATTTGATATAATATTAACCAAGCGAATCGCTATAGATGATAACAAAGAATTATTTGAATTATTATCAAACAATCGAAAAATCTTTACCAACAACAAAAATCACAATGAGATATTACAATCTATTAGTTGAGAAGATATAATTCGACTAAAATGATTTCTAAAAAACGTAAATTATTACAACAAAAGATTTATAATGCCAAATTAAAATTTTAAATAATAAAACAATAACCCTTATGAAATGCCCCAAATGTCAAAACATGGATACCAAAGTTATAGATTCTAGAATAGTAGAAGATTGACAAGTCATTAGACGCAGAAGAGAATGCGAATTTTGCAATCATAGATTTACTACTTTTGAAAAAAGATGAATAACAGAACTGACAATCATCAAAAGTGATTGAACCAAACAAATGTATGATAGACAAAAAATCAAAAGATGATTGATGTTAGCATTTGCCAAAAGGAAAATAGATAATGAAATGATGGAAAATATTATAAACAATCTAGAGATAAAACGACAAAATGAATGAAACGAAATACAATCCAAAAAAATATGAGATGATATACTTCAAGAACTCAAAAAAACAGACCCCGTTGCCTTTGTAAGATTTGCATCTGTTTACAAATCATTCGAAAGTTTAGAGGACTTTAAAAATTTTATATGATAATAAGTTAAAAAGCAGATTTTTATACATATTTCAAACAATTTATATTACACAAAATTCACTATTTACAGCAGAAATTTTTTGTTTAATTTCTTCGATTTCTTTTTTTCAAAATTTTCGTCATAAATCAACCATAGATACCACAAACAAAGTATCTGATAAATCTTCCTTTCATGACAATAAAATATCCAAATCAAATCCAATCTGACTAATATCTATTCATGATTCTAGATCTCACAATCTTACAAAACTTTCTAAAGATATTTTATCATCGACAAAATCATTAAATACTTCAAAAATAAACCCATGTTTATGTAAAGTTTTAACTTTTTTATATTTTTTACTTTCAATTTTTTTAGCTACTTGCATATAGCTGTTTTTATCTTCTATATTGAGTAAATCCAATAATAGTTCAAATTTATCTATCATTTTTAGACAATAAAGTATTTAAAATCAGATTTTCTATTTCCTGTTTTTGAGAATCATCAAATATCAAATCACCCAAAATATAATCTATATATCACTTAATTATAATTTCCTTTGATTTGTCGTCAGACAATCATTTAGACATCATATAAAACAATTTATCGGTATCCAATTTTTGTATTTTTGCTCAATGAGAAGCAGATACATCATTGGAAGATACATTCAATACTGGTGTAGTATCTATCTTTATATTTTTTCATAATATAATATTTTCTTGCAACAAATGTCCGCTGACTCACATTACAGATTTATCTATATTTATATTTCATCTCACTTTGATTATTCAATCATCCGCTACAAATCACAATAAATATATATCTGTTTTGGCATAGTTACTAGAGAGATTGACTGATATATTTCACTTGATTTCTTTTTTATTTTTTGAAAAAAATATTCCATAAACCTTGCAATAAGAATTATTTCAGTTACAAAAAAATTCTACATCAATATCACAATCATTGGATATTACAAGATATTTCAAATTAGAATCAGATTCCAAAATTATTTTTTTATCGATCTTTTCTCAAAATATTTTATCTACAATTTGATTATCTTCTCATATTTTTAAAATAATATTGTCTTTATTTACCATAAAAAACTATAAACTATAAATCATTATTTACAAAACCAAAATCTGCAGATCAACTTCAATTTAATCCAAGATCGTCTTGTATAGATTGATTAAATTCCTCTTCAAATCATGGATCATAAACATTAGTCCCAGATTCTTGTACCACTTCTACCGACAAATCGATTTGAGGTTCCAATACAGGTAATTTTTCTATTTCGTGAGACTCCTCTACCATAGCTCAAGACAATTCTTCCTGAGAATAAAATACATTTGCAATAGTCTGTGGATGTAACAAATCTATTTGTTTGACCAATACTTCCCAATCTCTAGCATTGAGATAATGAAAATATTTTACAGCTCCACCAGTTTTGATCAGTCATATCAACAATAAATATATTATCACAATGATCAATGCTCGTAATATATTTTTGATAAAATTCCTCAAAATCTCTCAAATTTTCATGTTGAAAATATTACAAAATAAACTATGACTACATATATGTATTAAATACAGATTATCAACCAAATTTTCCATAAATATTATTTGACATTGACTACAAAATATTTATAATAAAAGTATTATAATAAATTAAAATATTTTAACCACATTACAACTATAATCATGAAAAAATTATTAGGCTTTCCAATCTTGTTTTTATGACTAATTTTTAGTCTTAATTTTGCTTTTGCTGATGATTGTTTAGAGTTAAGCTTTGATGATTGAGATATATGTATCAATATAGAAAAAGATGATGATGAATATACATTAGATTCTGAACTTTCAAACACAAACTGAACAGTATCTTTGAAATGTGATATATTAATATGACAAACTCTCTATCCAGTTTGAGCATGTAACTGAGAATTTGAATATTCCAGAGAAAGAACAGAAAAAGTTAAACTATACGTAAGACTCAATAACGAATATAAGCAAAAAGAAGCTTATTACGATTTTGATGATTGAGAACGATGAGATAGTATATGATCTTCGAATGAAGATATAGATAATTTTTACCTAACTACTGACGATTCTTCTCCTGAAACCAATGATCGAGTTGATCTTACTATCAGAGCTCGTGATGATGATAATAGTACTGTAGATGACTATAGATGAACTGTTCAGTTCAAAGTTTACTATAGAACTTCTAGTTCTTCTTCTCGAAGATTGACTACTTCTTCTACTTATTACGAAATAGATGATGATTATGAAGATGACTACACATTTACATCTTCTGATGATGGTGAAGCTGAGCTTGATAACTTTATCAAATTCAAAAAAGAATATGACTATAAAGTTCGTGTAGAAGACGAAGATGATGACGATATTTATGGTGAGAGAATTTTCTATGTTGATGATAATTGATTTTCTTACAATGGATTTTCATCCAAAGAAATAGATAAAGTAGAAGCTGTATATGATGTACGACCCAGTCTAATAAGAAAGCTAGAAAACGATTATCCTAAACTCAAAACAAACAATACTCGACAAAGCATGTCAGATGAACTATATGAAGAAATGGAAAATATTATACAGTGAGATGACTCTATTTATGATGATTTTGATGAATTTTATGACTGATTCCTAGATCGATACAGTTATACAATGAGAGCTAGATAATTCAATTTCAAGATAACAGATAAAATATATTTACCACGGAGATATTCCGTGGTTTTTTTATTGCATAATCAATTTAAATCTTTATAAAAAATCATAATCAAAACAAAATTTTATACTTTCTAATCAATCAATGGTCCCACAAAAAAAAGTTTGAAGGCCCCCAAAAATTTTCAAAGCAAAGCCCAAACCCAATATTATTAGACCACGTTGAAGACCCAGAAAAAATCCACAAGAAAATCAGACTTTCAAAAATATTTCCAAAGTCCCAATATCTTTTGTCGCCAACAAAATCAAAAGAAATTCCAAAATAGATAACTTAATACTTTGATTATTGGTTTTCTCTGTACTATTGTTTATATTTTCTCTAGCAATCAAATCCAAGCACAACGGCAATACTATTATAAACAATATAAATACACAACAAAATACAGCGTCTTCAGTTCAAACGTCCAACCAACAGACACCAGATAATCTCTCAAATACACAATCGCAAAAAACCCAAGATACTCAAGCAATAGAGATAAATGATATTAGCCCAGAAGAACAAACCATACTAAACTTTTACAAAAATATCAACCAACAAAATTTCTCAGAATTGGCAAATATCACAGACATCCCACTTAGACAAACCAATTGATACCAGACACATTTCAATGCAAATCGATTGACAAGATTTTTATCCAATATATCCAACAATACCATATATATAACCAATCTCAAAGAGATACCAAATACTTGATGAAAATACCCAAAATATGAATATCAAATCAAATACAAACTCAAATCAGATAATATACTTTTGACAGAGACACGAAATACAATCATAGTATACAAAAATGATAAATATCTTATATGAAGCATAATGTGCGTCAATCAATGATGCTCTCAATGACCATTTTTCAATCCAACAAAACATTGAATAAAATAATATGTATAAACGTAACAATGTAAAACCGTTTCTACAATTATACGCTTTTACGATTTTACATTTTCAATGGAAATTCAAGAAATATTAAATCAAGTACAAAACGATATCCAATCTTTCAAACAATCCAATCAAGACTGAATAATTATAATACGATGAGCTACAGCCACATGAAAGAGCAGATTATCTATATTGCTTTGAGAATTTTTTGATATTGAAATAATATCTGCAGACAGCAGACAGATTTTCAAATATATGGACATATGAACAGACAAAGTTCCATCATCAATACTTAAACAAATCCCTCATCATCAAATAAATATAGTCAATCCAGACCAAACCTATACTGCATGACAATGGAAAGAAACTACTCAAAAAATCATTCCTCAAATATTGAATCAAAACAAGACACCAATCATTGTATGATGAACATGATTATATATAGATACTATTTACAAAAATTTTTCTATGCCCAGCTGTCCACCAGACTACAAATTAAGAGAAAAATTAGAACAAAAAGAAATACAAACTCCATGAATATTACACCAAGAATTGACTCAAATAGATCCACAAGAAGCAAACAAATTACATCCCAATTCAATCAGATTTATTATTAGAGCTTTGGAAATATTTTACAAAACAGGCAAAACCAAAACAGAAAGTTATATAAAAAACTCTCCTACACAACCAATACTTATGATATGATTACGAAGAGATAAGGAAGATACCAACAATAGAATAGATATCAGAATCCAAGAAATGATACAATGTTGACTGATAGACGAGGTAAAATGACTTTTGAAAAAATGATACTGACCACAGTTACAATCCATGCAATGAATATGATACAAAGAGACTATACAATATATAAATTGAAATTTGGATTTACAGGAACTCCAAGAAACACTCAAAAAAAATACCCACCATCTAGCCAAAAAACAAAGGACTCGATTTCGTAGGTATATACAAGAATCTAAAATAAATACAAAAGAAAATATAACATATAAACTATACAATTTGACTAATTAAGTCATCAAAACATCTTCAGGGAAAATGCTCTTTGGATCTATAGATTTTCAATTTTCTCTAACTTCCAAATGTAAATGTGGACCTGTACTACGTCAAGTATTACCCACTTCTCAAATTTTTTCTCACATAGCAATTTTTTGTCATAATTTTAAATTAGGCTTTTTTTTCAAATGAGCATAGATTATCTCTCTTCATTTACTATCTTTCAAAACTACATAATATCAAAATCACTTCTTTTCATACGATACTTTCTTCACTTCTCATCCTATCATAGAATACACAGGAGTCCCCTCCTTTGCTCAATAATCTATTCATCCATGTATATGCGTTCATCTATCTACTCAATAAGGTGAAGTTAATTTTAAATCTGATTTTGGCAAAGCAGACACCACATCCTTTCAAACAATCAATCACGCAGAAACTATTGCAACTTCTTTGTAAGGTACTCAAACATCTTTTACAACATTTTCATCACCTACTTTTTCTACATTATTATCAGTAGATAATTTAGTATTAGGGGGTTGTGATTGGTATACGGTTTCAAGTTCATTTTTTAAAGATGTCAATTGATCAACAGTGTTTGTATTATCTAATTTTTCTTTGGCCATTTTTAGATAATCAACCATTTCAGGGTCCACACTAGACAAAATATTGCCAATAAAATTTCATTTAACATTACTCCATACTTTATCAAAAGCATTTTCAGAAACCAAATATTTTTTGATAGACTTACCTTCTCATACCACAAATGACAAAGATGTTCATTTTTCTTTTACTTTGTTAATATATAGATCGGCAATTTCTTTTTTCAAATCTAAAATCTGACTATCTATCTCTCATAGATTAGATTCTTTATCTCTATTTTCCGTCAATGTGTTTACCATAATAATTTTTATTAAAAACTAAACAGATTTATTCAATTTTTTAGACTCCATATGCTTATTTATTGCCAACAAAAAATCTTTATTCTTAAGTTCTATTTTTGCTATATCTTGTGGACTAATTCACTTAGCCAAAGCTTCGTTTTTTAATTTCTGGAAATATTTTTCAAAAATCTTAGCAGATCGCTTATTTGATTTAAACAAAAAATCACTAATATCTCACAAAAGAGGTATAGCTCATACCACAAAATCTGCAGATTGATATCATACAATTTTCAACATATCTACAAATCATAGTCATACCTTTTTTCATTCAGACAATAAATATGCGCTTGCTATCAAGCTTACTCATCCATCACCTATAGCAGGTATCAATCAGACTATTGGATCTATACCATAAGTATCCATCACCTTTCCAAAAAGTTTTACACGCTCTTTGGTAGATTGAGACTTGGTTAATTTTTTCAAAATTTCAGCTTGTTCAGAATTGAAATTTTTAGTTTCTAGGTTTTGTTCAAGATTTTTTTTCATTATATAAATTTAAAAAAATAAAAGTTATTCTATTGAAACATTATCTAAATTATCTGGATTATCTTCTAACTTATCCTTATCTTCTTCTCAATCATCTATAAAAACTTCTCTAATTCCACCAGCAACGGGAATCAGAGCAACTCATGCCGCAGTTCAAATTATAATATTACGCACAGAACTTTTCAGAATCTGTTTTGCAACTCAAGTACCAATTCATTTACTTGCTACGCCGACCGCTTCTTTGACAACAGTTTTGGTTCAAGCACTTACAGCTAATTTTGTTCATCATTTCAAAACTCATCTGACTGCAGTTCATCAAAGTCAAAAAGTAAAAACATCCAATACTCATGTTCATAACCCTACACCTCATCTAATCCATCTTTCTGCTGTTCACATTTGTCTACCATTCAAATCTTTACCACGAAAAGCCATACCAATATCATATATTCCACCAGCAACTGGTATCATTCCCAAACCAAAATCTGCAGCTTCTCAACCTATAGTAGATCGATCTTTTTCATTTCCTTTTTCATCAGGAGATGACGCTATCCACCCAAGCATTACAGCATGAATTCACACACTAATCAAACGACCAGTTCTACCAAAAGCGGGTATTCTCCATTTTTCTAATCATCAATTTGTATTTACAATATGTTTCACAATATCATCATTGGCATAAAGATACTGTTTTTGAGACCAAGATGCTTTATTAAATTGCCTCATAAGCCTTTCCTCTGACTTCATTATCACTTCATTGTTTTCAGCAACAATCTTTTGTAACTTAGGTCAATAACTATCAGTAGTTTCCCATATCTCTTTTGAAAGTTTATTATAATCATTAGATCAAACAACAATTTTTCTTGAGTTAGCTTCTTGAGCTAGTTTTTGTTCAAAAGATTCAAAAGTTTCTTTTGTAATTTTTTCGATATTTTTTTTGGATTCAAGTATATCATTTGAAAATTTTTCTGCTGTATAAGCAAGATTATTTATTTTTGAATTTTTTAAAGTAGCTGTAGCTGCTGTCAAATTACCATCTGACAAATTAGCCAACAAACGAACAAGTTTATCTTTTTCAAAACCACTTCTACGAGCAATTCTGATATATTTTGTATCTCGATATTTAGCAAGTGTTTCATATTGTTTTTTAATTACATCTTTTGTAGCGTCATAAGCACCTATATTATTACGGATCCAATCATTTTTTTCTAACAGTTTCATAGTATTCAAATTAACGTCTGATGAAAACCCAAGTGTTGTCCAATTTTTTCCCAAAAATTCAATTTTAAATCCAGCTAAAGTTTTTCAGGAAGATTTGCCTGCAAGCATTTTTGCTGCATCTTTTAGTCTAATGTGTCATTTATTTACAGCTTCAAGAAGCGATTCTGGATTTCTAAAAGTCATAGATCTATATAACTTACTCCTATTTAATGTTTGATTCATCACTCTAGTAGGGTCTCTAAGTGCCAATTCTGATCACCATCATAACATTACAAGAGTTGATTTACCTATTTTTCTAACCGCCCAATCAGTAGGACTGAGACGAACTATAGGTGCTTTTCATACCAAAAGTTTTCTCATAGCCAATACTTTTCTTGCTGGCCATGTCAACATATCTCAAACCAAAGCAGCAGCCAAAACTGTTCATCAAGCCAAGACTCGTCTATCTTCTTCCATATACAACATAAATGTTTGATAAATAGTTTTTCATCATCTAACAATAGGAAATTGCCATACCGTAAAGAGATTTCAATCCTCATCCGTTTCTTGTCTAAGTTTTGTTTGAGTACTTACAAGTTTTATTGTAGAATAAAAATCTTGTATATGATCTTTTATCTTTTGTTTATCAATAGCTGTCAATGGATCTTTTTTTAGCAGATCATTTAATTCTCATCTAATACCAACAAACTGATCTTTGTACATTTGAGAAATAATATCATAGTCTATATAATCGTTAGTTTCCCAAACATATCACCAAACCAAAGCAAAAGCACTATTCCAGTTATTATATCAGACATCGTCTATTTCACCTATCAATTCCTCTATAACTTCTCTTTGTTGTTCAGTTGTAGTAGTTTTATCCAATTTATCTATTAATTTATTTTGGCGAGAATCTAATTTTTCTACTTTCTTTCATAAGTCTTTATCAACCTTCACATTTTGTACACAAGATATCAGTTCTTGATCGTTAGTAGAAGCCAAATCCAAATCTTTCAATTTCTTTTTATCAAATTCCTCTATTTTATTTATATCATCTCAATTTTGATCTATATAAGACTCACGAACATTATGTGCATAATAAGCTATAGAAGTTGCTTGGTTATAAAAATACAGACACAATTCTTTTAATTTGGTAATTTCAGCAGGCTTAAGTGATTTTAAATAATCACCCAAACGAGACGTATCTTGAGCAATCTGTTCTAATCACACAATATTCATCCCTTTAGCTACGCTCAAAAAAGAACTTATTATAAAATCTGGGAAATATTTGAAAATAGATTCTATAGAGCTTTTTGTGGTAGAATTCATAAACAAATTGAAAGTATTTTCATTCAAAAGAGTTCAAATATTATCAAAGCTTTGATCAAAATGAAACAACAAAAATCATTTATCTAAACCATAAGTATTGGATCCAAATCATAAATAATCATTTCTATTCAGATCTTTATAAAAGCCTCCAATCTGATCATCCAATTTCAAATACTTTTGTTTTTCTACCTCTGATAAAATATTCCAATCATTACGATATTTCTCAAAATCAACAAAATTGTGTTTGTCTGGCAATGTATCAGTATCTTTTTCGACATATTCTTTTATAGCTTTTACACTCTTATCAAGATCCAAAACCAGCTTACCATCAACATTCATTTGTGTATGAATCAATTTTTGTTCATAAAAATTTTCCCAAGTATATTTTTTACTTTTATAATTAAATATATTTCAAGCACTATCATAACTTCGATCTTTACCCAAAGACGCAACCAATTCTTTACCAAATTTATCCTTTTGATCTTTTTCTCAATTAAACAAAATATTCCAAAAATTTTTCATATCTCACCGATATCTCCATCCCAAAAATCAAGCAAGTCCTACTCAAGCCCAAGTATACCATCTCTTATACCATGGAGTTTTTTCTTTATCTTCTCAATCTTTAGTTTCTTTTTTTTCTTTTCTTTTCCTAAATAATCTAGAAATTCACCAAGCAAGCAATCCCACTCAAGTAGCTACACCAGCAGCTTGCCAAGGATTCTCTCTCACCCAGCCAATAGTTTTATTTGATGATTCTTTGATTTTGTTCCAAAATCCAGGACTCTGCAAATTGATATCTTTTAATTGTTTTTCATATTGATCTAATTCAGCTTTGACATTGGTAGTGACATTCACATCTTGTTCCAACTCTGACAATTCTCTCAATTGCTTTATAAGCAATTCTGTTTCCTTTTTCTTCTTTTCAATCTCAAGTTTTTTTTCATCTATAAGTCTATTTTCCTCAATAATTTTTTGCTGATCAAGATTTTTTTTATTTTTGTCCAAATTATTCAGTTTTTGATTTACATCTTCTACTGAAATTTTTATTTCATTTAGATTAAATTTGATTTGATCTATTTTTGACAAATCCATATCGAAATTATCTGGAGTTTTTTCTATTACACTATTAGCTTGCAACATATTATTTCAAACCTACTAAAGCTAATAAATATTATACTCCAAAACAAGATTATAAACAAAAAAACACCAATTATATCAAGACACTAAATTGACAAAAAACAAAAAAAATATTTAATATATAATCGACTCCAAAACATCAAAAAACTGATCAATATCTTGTTTATCATTGTAGATATACAAACTCATTCTACAAGTTCCGCTTTTATCAAGAAATTTGTGTAATGGATAAGCACAATGTCACCCACAACGCACACATATATTTTTTTCAGCAAATATTTCTCATATCATATTTTGGTTTTTTTTACCAATTACATTGAATGAAAATACACCTACTCTATCATTAGACTTGATAGGTCATATAAGATTAATTTTATCACTCAAAGATTCAAATTTTTGTAAAGCATAATCTATCAATTCAATTTCATTTTGACGTATATAATTTATTCATCATATATTATCTATATATTCTATTGCCCTAAGCATACTAACTGCTCATATAATATTTGGTGTCCCAGATTCAAATTTATCTATTGTAGAAAAAAAATTATATCAATCTTGTGATACATCTTGCACAGTACCACCACCTCCAAACATAGGCATAAGTTTTTTGATCCATTCATTTTTCAAATAAATCGCTCATATACCAGTATAAGCCATCAATTTATGTCATGTAAATACCAAACAATCACATCCAATATCTTGTACATCTACTTTTATATTAGGTACAGACTGAGATCAATCCACCAAAAAAAATGTTTCAGGATTAAGTTTAGATTTGAGTTTTTTGAGGTCATAAATTCATCAAGTCACATTAGATACATGAGAACAAGCAACCAATTTTATACTTTCATCATATTTTTTATCAAAATCATTCCAATCTATACTATAATCATCAGATATCTCTATAAATCTGATACCAAATCCAAATTTTTCTGACAAAATCATCCAAGGTAAAATATCAGAATGATGCTCCCATATTCCAAGCAAAATATTATCTCATTTTTTGAGAAATCAAGAATTTGCTAAAGATTGAGAAATTATATTTATTCAATATGTCGAATTATAAGAATAAAATATTTCGCTATGCTTACAATTTATAAATTTAGCTATTTTTTCCTTGGATTGTATATACAATTCCTCGGATCTTTCAGACAAAGAATACAATCATCTATGTATATTCGCATAATCTTTTGAAACAAATTCTGAGACTCAATCAATTACAAATTTTGGCTTTTGAGTACTAGCTGCATTATCTAGATAAACTAGACCAGGATTGTTTTCAAAAACAGGGAAATCAGATTTTAAGTTTTTCATGAGTTTGATTAATCGATAAATTACAATTATTTTATAATATTTATAGTTAATTTATTTTTTTACAATTACCATGTTTCATTCCAAACTCCCCAAATCCATCTGAGAATATTTGGCAAAATTATCATCATATTTTCTCAAAAAATCATATTGAGTCATTTGTAATTTTATATCTTTTTGCAAATTTACATAGACAACTTTTTTTTCATTTACAAATATAGCTATTCTTTTTGATCCTGGGATATAAACCAAGCGAACATTATCTCCAAATACCTGATTAATTATATCTATATTTAATACAAAATCTACATACTCATAATCAAAAAACAATCAATTTAAATTGTCCAATCCAGATAAATATCAAGGTAATTCAATGACTTTGGTATCATATCAGAGGCTATTTCAGCTATATATCAAAAAAGTACGTCAATTATAAAGAGCAAAATAATTATCCAACAATTTGAAACGCAAGTCTATATCATCAAATTCAACTCTAACATCCAAAGTATTTCTGCTATAATAGACAAATTCTATATCTTTGACTATCGGAAATTTTGATTTCAATAACTCTAAAATACGCTTTTTTTTGAAAAATTTCAAAACATAATAATTTTCTCAATCAATTTGGTTTTTTATAGTCCTATACAAAACAGGATCATCAAAAACTTCCAGGCTTTCCACTGAATAATTTAGATTTTTAATATAATATTCAGATTTGAAAAGTGTAGATCTAAATACATATACTACAAAATAAATTAGAGAAAAAATTATTGCAAATCCAAAAATAGATCTAATCAAAACCTTAAACGAAATGTTCAAGGGCAATTTTCATATAGCTATATTTCTTCTACGTTTTCTCCTAAAAGGCCTAGGCTTTACTATATTTATCATCTATATCAAACTCAAATTATAATCTGAAAAAAAGGCAAAACATTAAACATATAGCAAATCATATATTATTTATCACATATATAATACAATTATGCTACTACAAAATAATAATGTAACAAAAATGTTATAATCAAACCAAAAATTATTCATCAAACGACTTCATGCCAAGTATGTCATATCCTCTCTTTCAATGGTCATTTTTCTCTTTTAGTGAGGACTCATTGCAAATCTACTCTCAAATCATTTATATAATTTGCATGTTGTCATGCCTCATATCTCAAGTTCATAGCATCATAAGCAAACAAAGCTGAAAAAGCAAAAGCAACAGCAAATATTCCACTATCAAATCCATACTCCAACATAGCTAATAATGTCACGCTAGTTGCTACCCCACTATGAAAAGATGGGAATCCTCATGCAGTAAATACATGTCATCGATACAAACGTTTATATTTAATTATATCTATAATTACTTTGGTTCATTGAATAAAAAACCCCACAATCAAAAATATGAATATAGGATACAATCTTATTCATTCTTGTAAAAGCCTTTCTATAGATAAATAAATATAATCTCGCATACAAAAAAATCTATATAAACACTACGTGTGATAATGATATTCATCAAAAATGCAAATAAAACATTACTTGTATTTTCTTTCTAAAATTATAAGCTATAAGTTATTTATAAAATATTTTTCAAATGATCAAAACAAATCTGAATAAAATTATTATTTTTATCATGATATTGATGGTATTTTTTATCAATCATGGTCGATCTCAAAACCATCAAAGCACAGACAGCACACTCCAAATGATACAAAATCAATTACAGAAATTCGACAAAGATCAACAAATCAACAAATATAAATTATTTGTAAATATCATGACAAAAGCAATCAGAAAAACAAATAAACAACAAGATAAAGATAGATACAGATATATAGCAGATTTTTTTCAAGAAAAATTAAATATATTGAAAGATGAGGATATCGACATTGAGACTAGCAATATTACCAATATCAATCAACAAACCATACAAAATAAACGACTAGATTTACATAATCAAGAAAGAATAAATCTATGATTAGCTCCTTATATAATAAATCAAGATTTGAATAATACTGCACAAAAACGAGCAAATTATCTAGCCAAAGTAAATTATGCTACACACAAAAGGAAATCATCTGATAAATATTACAATTATAACAGCATCAAAGAATGGTTCCAAAATAATTGAGTAAACTTCCCCAAAGAACAAAATTGAATTGCAGGATTTTCAGAAAATATTGCACGACAAACATTCAAATGCAATCAAGGTGATTGTACAGATTACTTTTTATGACAAATCAATAAAACATTTCAATTCTTCATGTCAGAAAAGTCGCGACTGTGATCACACTATAGAGCAATTATCAGTCCACACTTTCAAGAAATATGACTATGATACGCCAAAATATGAAATAAGTTTTTTATAGTTACACACTACTGAAATTTCAAATAAAACATACAAACAATTGACAAAAAATAAATACTTGATTTAAAGTCTGAAATTTATATAAAAATCAGGCTTTTTTATTGATATAATAATTTATTATGACACAGGACTTAGAAAAAGATGAAGAAACACTAATTTCTCAAGAAAATCTAGACGATTTAAATAAAAATTTGGAATATGCTAAAATCAATCCCATTAAAAATCTGACCAAAGAAAATCTTGAAGAACAAATATTTCAAAGATGACCCGTAGCAGTAATATTTGGATGACAATTATGAGATGAATGAAAATGAAAAGTCACATCACAATTTAAAAATGCAGACTATGTAGCAGTTTGACCATGAGGAGCAAACGCATGACATACCGTGGTGTTGAAAAATTGAAAATCATTAGCTTTGCATGAATTACCATGATGAGCAATCATAGAAAAAGCTAAAGTTTATCTCTGACAAGGTAGAAGTATAAATATTTCATGATTATATACAGAAATCAAACAACTTGAAGAAAACTGATATGATATGAAAAACAAGGTCATAATAGCATGAAATGCTCAAATCATATTTGATAATTTACAAAAGAAATTAGATAGAATCATAGAATGACTCAAAGCCAAAAAAGTTTGAACTACTGCTAAATGAATCTGACCTACAGCAGCTCTCAAAGCACTTAGAACAGGGCCAAATTTCAATATATTATTAAACGATAATTCTGATCAACTTAGAGAATTTATGGAAGTAAATTGCAATTTATTCAATTGATTAAATTTTGAAGAGATATTGAAAGAAATTGAATCAGAAAAAACACTACTTCAAAAAATGATGAACGAATGATATATTTCCATAGATACTAATAATATGCTATTAAACCAAGCTGCATATGAATGAAAAAAAATACTAGTAGAAGCCTCTCAATCAGCTATGCTTGCCGCAGATGGCTGAATGTATCCATACAATACATCCAATGATACATGATTAAATTGAGTTATGAGTGCACTAAATCTACCAGAAATCAATACAAGTATAGCTGTATTCAAGTCCATCAAATCCAAAGTTTGATGATGATTTTTCCCTACCAAATTTGAAAATACACAATTTGCAGAAAATTATAGAAAACAATCTGGAGAATATTGAGCAACTACATGAAGACCTAGAGACGTATGATATTTAGATGCTGTAGAAGCTAGAAAAGTACTCAAAACCAACAAAACAGATATAATAGCTTTTACCAAAGCTGATTTACTATATTTGCTTTGAGAAATAGCAAAAATATGAGAAGAATATATAAATACTCAAAACTGAAAAATTTATAGACACGAAATACCTACCACAAAAGAAGAATACGAAAATATTCAAGTAAAATATTGATCACAGTTTGATTTAAACAAAATTATTACATGACTAAAAAGTGCTGAAGATTTGCCCGAAGAATATAGAAAATATATAGATTATATGTTGGATCAACTAGAGTTCAAATGAAATGTTCTTCTAGGTACATGACCATGTCCAGAAGATTTCGTAGTCTACAAATAAGTTTTAAATTTATAATTTCAAATTTATAATTTCCCTAGTCTTTGGTCCCAAATAACCACATAAAGCTATAGGATCTCACTGAGCCCAAAGATTATTATTTTTTTGGAATTGACATAAAGCATTTATCATACTTACCGAATATAATCAATCTATTTTTCACTTATATAAATTTTCTCAAGACAAAAAGTTTTGTAAAATTCTAACCTCTCAATTTTGATCACCTTTTTTATATGGTCTATAAAATTGAAACACATTAACTGTGCTCCTTGATAAAGCATGTGCCGTCTTTAGCGGTAGAGCTGGATCCGACACCAGAATTGGTGTGGGAGACTGAGGATTTATTTGAACAGAAGGATTTTCTTGAACATCATCTTTCAAAACCAGCAATCCCTCATTATCGTTCACTAATCCATTTAACTTATTCCTAGTGGCAGGACCAAGCCATCATCTAGAAGATAGATTCTTATTATCCAAAGATAATATTTTATTTTTTAATTGAAAATCATACAAAGCAGATATTGTTTCCAAATCAAATACTCAATCAATATCTCAAGTATAATACGACAAATTAGTCAGGATTGTTTGTAATTTTTTGATATCATCAGATTTTTCTCATTTATTATAAGCTCTCGTAAAATATTGTTTGATATCAGATCATATATCGACTTGCTGAAATATTTTTCTAGCTTTTTTCTGGATATAATCCAAACTTCACACAGACCACAAATCTCCAGGCAACAATCATCTATTGGATACATCCCTCTTCATCACAAAACTAGTTGGAGAACTAAATATTCCACAATTTACACTACCTTTCCTCAATATTCATTTAGCTACTTGATATCTACACAAAGCATCTTTGGTTTCTTGACCAAAAAATCATGTCTGCCTATCTCATTGCAGATAACCCAATTTAATCAAATATTTTTGCAAAGTAGATACCCAAATATCAGTTCTTCATTGTTCTAACCTCACAACCCAAAGCGCAATATCAAACAAATTATTATAAAAAGGTACTTTATCCATATCAAATCAGATTTTTATTTTTTTTCATTTCAAAATATTAGGTTCACAATAATACCCAGTCAATGTCTGTTTACCAAATGTCAAAGCTCTAACTAGTCATTCTTCTCATCTTCACATCCATATATCTATACGATCAGCTACATGTCATCTTTCACCAGCATGCACAATCGCGCCTCACCTATCCTCTATCTGTCATATACCTAGTCATGGCAAATATATTACAGATCCAAATGGATAGGAACTAGGTCCAGCAAGCATACCATTGAATACTTTTTTTCATCCAGCTCCAGCTATCCCCTCTCCATTCAAAATCTTTTCTTGTACAAAATCTGGTCTATAATAAAAAGCCTGACTACTCACCGGCGAATAATATGCAGTCACTACAAATTGCCTTTGTTCACATTCTGTCTGTATATCCAAACCCCAAGTAAATCACACAAATCAAACCAATATAATGATCCCCAAACTGATTTTAAATTTCATAAAATACCAATTTAAAAATAAATTTTTATAAACTTAAATTTCTCTAAAACATTTGCAAATTATTTTTTCATTATTTTATAATAAACAATTACCAAAAACATTTGAATCTTCAAATATTTTAAATATAAAACCAACAAACAGAGTTACACACCACTCTACGCTATCCAACATCACAAATAACATACAAAAAATAAGTATTATCAAGCAAACCTGCCTACCGACAGGCAGGCATCACAGATAGCGTAGAGTTAAACAAAATCGCTACGCGTCGGACCGCTAAAGCTCTCGCCTTCGGCTCGTCCTCCTGCTACTCGTTTTTGTTTAATGGGGGGAGATGACTGTTTCAAATAAGGAACAGAGAGTGGAAATTTTTTAGAAGTCACTGGAGTTGACTTTTTGTAGACAAAATATATAAAATTACTCCAAATAAAAATGTTAAACCAAATCCTAAAAAAAATGAGCATTACCGTAAACCACCAAAGATTTAAAGTCCGTCTGGACAAAAGAAAATTCTACCAAATTTTTGAACTTGACTTTCGTCAAGACAAAAAGGCATTTAGTTCAATTTTTAAAGGTACAGATTATCATTATCATTTACCTCCCGAACCAGACAAAAACTCATATCCTAAATATGAAATACAACGAATTCGTTGTATTCCAGGGACACATGAGTTAAGTCTGAAAAACTAATTACTAATTGAAACCCGGTAAACCGGGTTTATTTTTTTATAATTTTTAAACTCCAAATTTTTACTATAGTAAATTCAGCCATATTTTTACTATCTTAAATATAAATAACAGAGAGTGGAGATTTTTTAGAAGTCATTGAGATTGACTTTTTGCAAGGGAAATTTATAATTATAATTAGAAATCTAATTCATAAATATATGAAAATAAAAATTTACGCAAAAGAAAAAAAAGAGCCAATAGAAGTAGAATCCCTGAAAGATCTTACTTATGGTAAGATGAACGAATTAGTGGTAAATCACGGAAATGACCCTATTTCAAAAATAGAAATTATCATAGAAAATAAAGATAATTATCTAGGCAGTGATTCTATCGAAAGAGAAGCTCTTGAAAAAAAGTGGGCTGGATTAGGAAGTCAATTAATTGAATTATCTCATAGATATTCTGCTTTCGGCAATAAAACCGAAATAAATGTTATCATTGAGGCATAAACTAATCCCAGAATCCACTAAGTATTTAAGCTCAGTTTTACTGGGCTTTTTTTATAATTGAAATCATAATCTTTCCTAATAGTAAACTAAATCAATTTTTTATACTTTCAACTCATCTTGAAACTAGATAAAAATTTCCTAATATAAAGATGTAAGAGCTTAGCAAAGTAAAAATCATTTCCACGCTTATACATTTATACATTTATACGTCTCCATGTGATTTGAAAATAAATTAAATAAACGATTAATTAGCTTTATAATATGATGATCTATATTTAAACTAGCAAAAAAATGAGGTTTAGAAATAAAAGAAAAGACTTGATCTATAAATAAAATCAAGAAATTCTTTGATTCATGAATCAAAGAAATCAAAAAAGATATTAATAAAATGAATAATTGATAGTTTATAGTTGATAATTATATAGTCTTTAATTCCACATATGTGGAATTTTTTTTATTAAAAAAAATTGAATTAGTAGTATTTACCCCACCCTTAATCCCTCCCCATTTTATGGAGAGGGAAATAATTGCTCCCCTCTCTACACAGTGGAGAGGGGATGGGGGTGAGGTAAAAAGCTAAATCACCTCTCTCCTAATTCCCCTATCTAATTTAACAAGAAATTCATATGTAATCATTCCGCTTTGTTCAACCAAACTCTTAACTGTATTTTTTGAAGATTGATTTTCGCTTACTATCTGGATTTCATCATAAAGATTGACAGATCAATCTACCAATATACTACATAGATTCATACAAATAACTCCGACTTGTTTAAAATATTTTCTTCATCCATTACTAAATATTATTTTACCACTCACAGATTTTGGCAATCATTCAGCATATCCAAATGGCACTATAGCTACTTTTTCATTTCACATGGTCATATATTCACGGCCATAACTCACTCACTGCCCATATTGCAAATCATGTAATGACGTCACTCTAGAACTGATACTCAAAGCTGGTTTTAGTTTTTTTCATTGAGCAAAATTTTCATCACTTTCTTGTAATGGATTGTAACCATACATTGCTAATCCTGGTCTAAAAGCGTTAAAAAAATCATCTTTGATTTTCATCAATCCTGCACTATTTCATATATGTCTCCACATAGGAGCATAACCAGCATTTACAATCTGATAATACATTTTTTTGAATTTATCTATCTGATCATCTATATAGTTACCATAAATTTTATCAGCACTATGCAAATGTGACATCACACCAGTCAAATCTATTTGAGGATATTTTTTGAGTATTTCAATAAATTTATCCAGATTCTCTTCATCTATTCATTCTCTATTCATTCCTGTATTCAAAAAAATATGAATTCTGACTTCTTTATTCATCTTTCAAATTACTTCCAAAGCTTGGATATTGGAAATACAAAATGTCGTCCTTTTAAAGTTAAAATTATAATAATTTTCAGGCAAAGTCTCTCCAAGTAGCAATATTTCTTGTTTGGTATATTTTTTGACTATCATATACTCTGGGAAACTATCCACTATCAAATATGGGACATCAAGTTTTTTGATAATTTTTGTGATTTGTTTGAGTCCATGACCGTAAGCATTAGATTTGAGCACAGGAAAAATCTCAGCTTTGGGTTGTAGTGATTGTAATGCTTCCAAATTATTTATAATATTCTTTTTATGAATATATATTACATTCATAGGCTCTGGCTGTGGCAAAAATATCTTACGAAGAAATCCAATCATTATTTAAAATAATAAATTATAAATTATAAATTCTTTTAACTTTCTACTTTTTACTTTCAACTTTAATATGTTTTTAATTGCAATCTACAAATAAAAATTTATAAACTCCTGCACCTAAAGATTTTCGCTTTTACATTGCTACATTTATACGTATATCATGGATCAACAACAAGCATTATTTACTACCCAAGCAATATCTTGCCTAAAAAATTCAAATAAAATAGCCTTATCTCAAAATAAAAGAAGTATAAATGCTGATAATCTCTTTTTGTGAATATATTGATTTATGAGACAGCATGAATATTTTCCTATTTTTTGCAATATTACTTGACTCAAAAACATAGATAAACTAGACGAATACTATCAAAATAGATACTGAGATTTTAGCGTCTTATCATTTGAACTCAAACAACTCAAATTGAACATCAAATTAAACGACAAAATCAAAGAGCTAAATAAACACTGATTCAAACAAACAGATTTTATTATCCTATTTTATATAGCAATTTCCAATTTGTCTACCACTTTTAGGTCTACCTTAAAACACCTAGATATACAAGTAGATAAACTAGTCCAAAACTGAGAACAACTCATCAAAAATCCCCTAATAATCAAGGCTTGAGCATTTGCATTTTTAGAGATTTTACATAAAATCTTAACTAAGTTAAATTTAGATCCTAAAGATGTCAAAATTATGAAAGTGCAAAACATAGACAATATAGAAAGCATCAATATGCTATTAGACGCAGTAGAAAGTGAGATTGGAGAACAGACACAAAATTCTACCATAAACAATTCTTCAAACAAAAAAGAAGAAAAAAAACTAACAATAGAATATTTTGGTACAGATCTTACCAGAGAATCCAAAGACTGATTTATCGATCCTATAATCTGAAGATCCAAAGAAATAGACCAAATGATCTATACACTACTTAGAAAATCCAAAAACAATCCTCTACTTATCTGAGAAGCATGAGTAGGTAAAACAGCCATAGTAGAATGATTGGCACAAAAGATTATAAAATGAGAAGTCCCAGAAAAACTCAAAAACAAAAGAATATTCCTATTGGATATGTGAACATTAGTAGCGTGAACCAAATATAGATGAGAATTTGAAGCTAGAATGAAATCCATACTAGAAGAAGCCATAGATCCCACCAACAATATCATATTATTTATAGATGAATTGCATACTATTATTTGAGCTGGATGACAAGAGCACAATGATGCAGCTCAAATGCTCAAACCACTTCTTTCAAGATGAAAAATCAAACTTATTTGAGCAACTACATTTGATGAATATCAAAAATATATAGAAAAAGACGCTGCTCTCAAAAGGAGATTTCAAGAACTTATCGTAAACGAACCAGATTTGGCAAGCACAAAAGAAATTTTGATGTGACTCAAACAAACCTACGAAGATTTCCATGGAGTACAAATCAGTGAAGAAAGTATAGATACAGCTATCAATCTCAGCAGAAGATATATACTAAACAAATACTTGCCAGATAAGGCAATAGATATTATAGATGAAGCCTGCGCTAGAAAATCTACTATAGGTCAAAAATTGGAAAATGATGAAGAATACGTCAAAGCACAAAAAAAAGTAGAAGATATCCAAAACAAGATAGAAGAAGCTATCGAGAAACAAGATTATTTCTTGGCTGCAGAACTCAAAGAAAAAGAGGAAGAAATCAAAATCAATATGCAAAAGATTAGAACCACCAAAATCATTCCGACTCATCTTAGATCAATTATTTATCCTACAGATATATGAACAGTTTTGGCTGACAAAACATGAATACCAGCAAACATAGTCAATGAAGACGAAATTAGCAAACTCAGGAGATTAGATGCTGATCTAAAACAAAGCATTGTATGACAAGACGAAGCAGTAGAAGCAATTGTCAAAACCCTTACCAGAAGCAGACTATCTGTAATCAATAGAAAAAAACCTATATGATCATTTTTGTTTATGGGTCCTACTTGAGTAGGTAAAACTTACCTAGCCAAATTGATAGCCAAAAATTATTTCTGAGATGAAACCGCTATGATTAGATTAGATATGTCAGAATTTATGGAAAAATTTTCTATATCCAAAATCATAGGTTCTCCTGCTGGTTATGTATGATACGAAGAATGATGAAATCTGACTGAAGCAGTGAGAAGAAAACCATATTCAGTAATCCTTTTTGACGAAATAGAAAAAGCGTCTACAGAAGTATTAAATATTATGCTACAGATACTAGATGAATGACAGCTCAAAGATAGCAAATGAAGACTCATAGATTTCAAAAGCACTATCATCATAATGACAAGTAATATATGATCAGAAGAATTCACCAAAAAGAAATCTACAATCTGATTTTCATCATGATGAACAACTCAAGAAATCGATGACAAAAAATTTGAAGATATCAAATCCAAAGTCATGGAAGAACTCAAAAATTTCTTATCCCCAGAATTATTAAATAGAATAGATTACAAGATAGTGTTTAAGCACCTATCCAAAGCTAATTTTACAGATATATTCAAAATCAATCTTCAAGAATTCCTCTCTACACGAGCTCAAAATTCTACAGTCCAACTACCTCAATTTACAGATAAAAAAATCAAAGAAATCTCGGAAAAAATCTACGATCCTATGTACTGAGCAAGACCTATAGAAAGACATATCCATGATGAAATAGAACCTATGATAATCAAAAAGTTAATGGAAGAAAAGAAATAATAACTAATAAGTAATTTAAAAAACCACTTTTTTATAAGTGGTTTTTTTATACTCTAATCATTGAAATATTTTAACATTGTTACGTTTTTACGCTGCTACGCTTCTTACATACTCTTAATAATCTTCTTTACCACACCTATAATTTTAGTCTCATCATATTTATCTATCTCTAGCTTA
>DJVF01000016.1 GCA_002441085.1 Patescibacteria group bacterium UBA6263 | reverse complement strand
GTGGAATACTAATGATTGTAATAGTCAAAATAACCAATACTATACTAGTTAGACTACGGGTTTTTCATCATCTATTCCTAGGTGTAAATCCAAAAAAATATAAAACTAAAACTCATATAACTAATATTGCGACCAAATTAGCCAAAAAAAGAAATCAACTTCATTGAGTTATCTCTAAATTTTGAAATTGTAATGCTATTCCAATGACTGATAATGGAGGTAGTATAGCTGCCGCCATAGCTACTCATGCTATAGTTTCCGATAAACGAGTAAATCCAAGAGACATAAAAGCAATCAATCCGGATGCCAAAGCGATAAAGAGATCTATTATAGTGGGAGATGCTCTAGCTATTATCTCAGCAGTTAGTTGTGTAAATGGAACTAATAGGCTAATCACATAAGCTACTATAATAGAAAATATTATACTCAAAATCAATGTCCTAAGTGATCTAAAATACATATATTTGTTTCATGTAGTTATAGAAAAAGCAAAAACTTTGATCGGCATCAATAATGGAGAAATCAACATCGCTCATATGACGACTGGAGAAGAATTGATCAACAATCACAAAGTTGCAATAGCTGATGATATAACCAATTGTATCCAATACAAAAAATTAAAGTCAGAATCATTTATAATTTCTTCTGCTATTTTATGTTTATCCAAATCTTTTAATTTTATTTTGGATAAAAACTTTTGTAAAAAAGTTTTTTGTGGTTTTGGCTGAATAAAATCATCTTTTCACATAAATTTATCTTGTAATAAAAAATCCGATATATAGTAATTATATTTGTTATTTGTGATTTTTGCAAATTTTCTATTAGAAAATTCATAAACAAATTTTATTTCACAAAATTCACAAGCAAATTTTATTTCACAAAATATAATATGAGGATAATACTCTGCTATGCTACTGCCTGAGAATGAAAGATAATAAAAGAAAAAATAAAAAACCTGAATTTAAAAATAAATTTGGATATCACATATCTGTGTACATGAATGGGTATGTATGAGACGATTTTTAATTTAACTAGAATATTGAATAATCAGACTTTTGATATGGTTTTGAATATTTGAGTATGTGGGTATCTGAATGAATATAAGTCACGAATTCAAATTGCTAGAACGGTAAATTTGACGACGAATAAAGAATTGATTGTACCGATATTTATAGAATTTGGAAATCTAGAAAGTATTGGATGCTCCGAAAAAATTATAAAACTTGCCTGTCGGCAGTCAAGTGTTAAATGAGAAATTATAAATCACAAGCTACAAACTATAAGCTATATCGACATGGAGAGCTGGGCTATCGAATATGTTTGTGATAAATTTAGAATTCCGAGAGTAATCTTGAAAGTACCGGTGGATAAGATAGGAGAAGAAGAATTTAATATAGAAAAAGGAAGAGAGTTATTGAAAAATAATCTGGATTATGGAACGATAATTAAAAAATTGACGAATTGATAGCATATTATTAATTATATAAACTGTCCAAATTTTGATTATATAGTGCTTGAAATATAGTCCAATTTTGATATAGTTTTGCTTTGAAAAATATGTTTTTTTTATTCAAATAAAAAATAATTAATGTTGTCTTGGATACTTGGTAAAATAGCTGGAGATTATAATCAAAAAGAAATTCAAAAAATAATACCACTAATCAGCCAAATAAATTTTAATTACGCAGAGCTTGATAGCTTGAGCGATGAAGAAGTAAAGGCCAAAACTCCTGAGTTTCAGCAAAGACTGGCAAAATGAGAAAGTCTAGATCAAATATTACCAGAAACTTTTGCTGTAGTCAAACAAGCCTGCAAAAGAATGCTAGGTCAAGAAGTAGAGGTAAAATGAGAGAAACTAGTATGGAACATGCTACCTTATGATGTACAGTTACTATGATGAATCATTTTGCATAAATGAAAAATTGCAGAAATGAAAACGTGAGAATGAAAAACTCTGGTAGCTGTGATGCCTGTATATCTCAATGCACTGCAAGGTAAATGAGTACATGTAGTCACAGTAAACGACTATCTTGCATCTCGTGATGCTCAGTGGATGTGACATGTTTATCAATGGTTATGATTGAGTATAGGATGTGTAGTCAAGTCTGTACCAGTAAGCAGGAGAAGAGAAGAATATTCCAAAGATATAACCTATGTAGAAAATTCTGAGCTTGGATTTGATTATCTTAGAGATAACTTGGTAAAAAGCATTACAAATAGAGCACTCCTCTGGAGACCATTGAATTATGCTATAGTAGATGAGATAGATAGTATACTTATAGATGAAGCTAGAACTCCGTTGATCATATCTGAAGCACGCGAAGAAGCTACAGAAAAATATGTTTATTATGCAAAGATAGTCAAACTACTCACTCCATGTAGTAGCAAAAAGGTTGTTTCCAAAGGGCTATTGCAAGAATTATTAAAAGATGTGCCCAAAGATCAAGAAGAAGATGGAGATTATTATATAGATGAAAAAACCAAGAGTGTATTGCTTTCTGGACTATGAATAAAAAAATTGGAATGAATCCTATGAGTAGAAAACCTTTACAAAGATATGTGAATAGAAGAGATTCATCACATAGAAAATGCTCTGAGAGCACATGCTGTATATGAGATAGACAAAGAATATATAGTCAAAGATTGAGAAGTATTGATAGTAGATGAACATACTGGTAGAACTATGCAATGAAGAAGATTTAGTGAATGATTACATCAAGCTATAGAAGCCAAAGAAGGTGTAAATATACAAAGAGAATCTCAAACAATGGCGACTATCACATATCAAAACTTTTTCAAACAATACAAAAAACTATGAGGTATGACTGGTACTGCAACTACTGAAGCAGAAGAGTTTATCAAAATATATGAACTAGATACACTAGAGACACCTACAAATAGAAATATAATCAGAGTAGATAAAAATGATAAGGTTTATTTTAATCAAAATGCAAAGTGGAAATTTGTTAAAGATCATATCAAATTTTATCATGAGATATGACAACCCATACTTATATGAACTGCCAATATTATGACATCTGAATACGTATCTCGTATGTTGGAAAAAGAGACAATAACTCACTATGTTTTGAATGCAAAATTTCACGAACAAGAAGCTAGTATAGTATCCAATGCAGGTAAATACAAAAGCGTAGTAGTAGCTACTAATATGGCATGAAGATGAACTGATATCAAACTCGAGAAATGACTCAATGATAAACTAGCTCAAAACTATGCTAAATGGATCAAAAAAGAACTAAAAACAAATGATTGAAAAAATAGTATTGTTGCAAATATATATTCTCAAAATGAATTTGAATTGACTATAGATGGATTGAAGACAGAACGAAATCTAAATGAGGAGATTGTTTTGGATATGGAAAAAAGAGAGATATCAATAGATTGAATAAGTATAAAAATCAATTTTAATACTAAAAAGAAAAACAATACTGATATATTTGCTAGAATTATATTCAAAAATGAAGAAAAAAACACTACAGAAACTATAGAAAAAGATATACACTATTGATTGTTTATCCTTGGTACAGAAAAACATGAATCAAGGAGAATAGACAATCAGCTTAGATGACGTGCCGGTAGACAATGAGATCCATGAACATCAGTATTTTTTGTGGCATTGGATGATTTGATAATGAAAAAAATGTGAGGTGAAAGGATACAATGAATGGCAAAAGTGTTTTTATCCAAAGATGACTTGGAAAATCTAGAACTCACTCAAAAACAATTTACTAGCTCTATAGAAAGAGCTCAAAAACAGATGGAAGCTTGGAATTTTAGTATAAGGAAGCATCTTTTTGATTATGATAGTGTAATAGATAAGCAAAGAAAAAGAATATATGCCAAAAGAGATGAGATATTGGATAGTGAAATAATAGAAGAAAAAAAACAGGAATTTGTAAAAAATATGATATTAGAAATCAAAACCAACATAAACGATATGGTGGATACTCAAATACTAGATGCTCAGAGAATGAATCAAAACAACGAAGACTTATTGAATACGATGGCAAAACAATTTGGACTAAAACGAAATGAAATACAATACAAAGAAATGATCGATATGAATCGACAAAATCTTGGTAATGAGGTATCTCAAATTATGATAAAATCATTTGAAGAAAATATTGGCAAAATAGATACACAAAAAGTATATATGATATTTAAAGAAATTTATTTACATCATTTGGATGCATTGCGAATAGAGCATTTGGATGAAATGCAATATCTTAGAGATAAAGTTGGATTTATGTGATATGCACAAATGGATCCTCTTGTAATATACAAAAAAGAAGCTTTTGATCAATTTCAAACATTGATATTTAGGTTGAAGTCTGCTATAACTACTGATATATTATCAGTAGATTATTCTAGAATGGCAATGCAAGATGAAATGGAAAAAATGATAGCTGAAAAGGCAAAAAAAGACCCTAATCTTGTAAAGATGCTACAACAAGCTAGCTCCAATATCAAAGAAACTCAAATATTACAAGCTCAGAGCACATCTCAAAATAGTAAAAAAGCTATATTTCAAGATGAAGATGGATTTGAGATTTTTGAGGTTTGAGATTGAGATAAAAAAGATCTAACAAACACCGATAATGATAATAAAGCTAAATTGTTTGAAGTACAAGATACCAATAAAAAACTCAGACCAAACGATGCTTGCTATTGTGGAAGTGGTAAAAAGTTTAAAAAATGTCATGGACAAAAATAAATTACAAACCTTGCTTGAATGCAAGGTTTTTTTACCATATAGGAATTTCAAAACAATTCCTATAGATAAAAACATCGGAAAAATCTTTTTGGGATTTTTCTCGATTTATTTTAGAGATAAAATATATTTTTATGTATTGTTTGACTATAAATCAGTTTAAAAAAGAAATCGAAAATAAAAATAAATTGGAAGCTATAGAATATGCAATAGCTAATCTTGCTAATGCTGAGGATATTTTGTTGAATGCAAAAGCTTGCAAAGACACTGATAGTTTACAAGAATATATAGATTTTTTGAAATGATTTATCAAATAATAATAAATATTAAAAACTTTTATATAAGTAAAAAGCTGGGGGTACCCAGCTAGTTTTGATAGAAATTATTTAAATTGTTTTAAAAAGATTTTTTGATAGCTCTTCTTTTTAGGAAATGAAATATCATTTTCTTTGAAGAATTTTTTTACTTCTCTCTCTCTTTTTTCAAAAAAGGACTTAATATTACTAACAGCTTTTTTGATGAGACCTCTAATTTTGATCAGCAGCTGTGAGCTAAATGATTTCAATTCCCTTTTCAACATTCCATATGCTTTTTCGTTTTGATTTTTTGAGAAGACCCCACATATTACCCAATAAGCAAATGCCTTATCAAACAATCTTTTTTCTTCTGGATATTGCATGAAGAAGGCTTCTAATTCACTTGGAATATTTAGGAACCATTTTGATTTAACAGCTTGATTCCCTAACAAAGAATTTAGATCGCTAGCACAAGATGTAACGATAATTCTTTTGTGATCCGTCAGATAAACACCTAGTTTTTTCATATCGTTTTAGTTTTTGTTACAGTTCTTTTATATACAAAATATATAAAATATCAACATATTATATCTTAAAATATCAATAAATCTATTGATTTGTAAACTTTAATATATAATAAGGATTATGAAAACAAAATGTTAAACCAAAAATAAAAAAGTATGAAAACAGTTAATTATCAGAAATTAGCCGATGTACTAGAATGGTGCATCCAGTACGCAAAGGAGCTCAAAGTAAATATGGAAGATCCTAATGGAATAAGAAGAAATTTCTCTATTAGTGATATTTCAATTACTTTATTGAACTATCATGATAAAGTCATTGATTTTGATAATGGAATAAGCAACAACTCAGTTTTTGAAGATGAAACCACACAAATGCTTATCCAAATATGGATAAAAAACAATCGTAAAAAAGTGAGAATAAGCTTCCCTTATACGGATCTTTTGCTTGATCCTGACTATTTGAAAATATTTTTTATCAAAGTCATTCGTTCAAATATCATGGCTTCTGTGAATGGATTTTTTCTTAGTAAGGTAAAGGACAATAAGTTTTCTTTATTTTCTAATGAAGAAACGCATATTGATGTAAAAGAACCGGCTAAAGCTGAAGAGTTTACTCAAGAAGGATTGAATCAGATTCAAAGTCTTTTTAGATGGTTGTATATGCAAAGCAATATATCTGGAGTAAAAGGTAGTTTGAATCTTCAAAAGAAAGTTTGGATAGTTTGTAACTCTCATGGAACAAAAGTAATACAAGATCAAAGCATTTGTTCTATCTTATTAAATTTTACTTATCTATCCAACAAAAAGAATCTGATTGATGGGGCATTTTCTGACCACTACAAAAATTTTGATGATATTGTGAATTCAATACCTGAAATCAAAATCAAGTTGCAGAAAAGATTGGGAAAGATGGAAATGAAAAGGATAGAAAGTGGGATTTATCCGATATTATTAAAACCTGTTTCTGTTGCTACTCTTTTTCATGAAGCTATAGCAGGTCACATGCTGTCAGCTAAATACATACTCAATGGCAATAGTACGGTATTTGAAAATAAATTGGGAAAAAAGTTTGCTAACAACGGAGATATGCCCAATTTAGATCAGATATCTATCTATGACATGCCACTAGATGAAAATATGTTGGCAAGCTATAAGTATGACATGGAAGGAACTCTTGCTCAAAACGTCTGTTTACTAAAAAAAGGCATAGTCAAAAACTATTTGACAGATAGAAATACTGCTGCCAGACTAAAACAAAAATCCAACGGACACTTTCTCTCTGCTTCCTTTATCGGAGAAGATATAAATGGGAATATGGTTATAGTTAGACCTGAGCCAAGGATTTCTAATTTGGTTGTAGAATCTCATACTAATATTTCTATTGATGAGATAAAAGAAATGGTTTTTGAACAAGATGATTGGTATCTAGAAATAGAAAGTCGGAGTGGCGCAGTATTTGTGGAAACAGGAACTTTTGATATGTATGCTGAATCTGTTACCAAGGTATGGAAAGATGGACGAAGAGAATCTATAGGGTCTGGCGTCTTGTCAAGTAACCTTACTGATTTTCTTGCATCTATACAGATAGTATCCAATCATTATGGAGAAGGGAAAGGATTTTGTGGATCAGGATCAGGCTATGTACCTACTCATGAAAAAGCACCAGCAATGCTACTGTATGGTATCAACTTTGTAACTGATCCTAAACCAGAAAAAAACTCAGATATAAATCTCGAGAGAGATAAATTTATACCTGATAATTGGAAAGAATAGTAAATAATTGGCTATTGAGTCAACATAATAAGGAAGATTTTATCTTCCTTTTTTTATAAAAAAACTGGACATTAGCGTCCAGTTTATAATTAATTAGTTTATACTATTCTTTCTTGGTTGTTTTTTTTGTAGGTTTCTTTTCCACTTTTTCTGCTTTAGGTTCATCTGTTTTTTTTACCTTTTTGGCAACCTTTGATTCTGCAGCCAATTTTTTGACAATATCTCACAATCATTTTCATGGTTTCTTAGGAGCCTCTACTGCTTGTTCACTGGTATCTTGTGATGCAGATTGAGTATCTGTAGGTTTATCAATCTTTTTTTCTACTGTTTTGCGTGGTTCTTCTGTGAGTTTCATGCTAAGTCAGATTTTTCTATTTTTAGGATCTAATAATATAATTTTGGCTCTAACTACTTGTCAAAGTTTAACTACTTCATTTGGATTGTTTACTGATTTTTGAGATAATTCACTAAGATGTATAAGTCAGTTGATATCATCAAACACTCTCATAAATACTCAATATGGAACAAATCTGATTACTTCTCATTCTATAACATCTCATATTTTGCATTTTTTGGGTAATTCTGACCAAGGATCTCATTTTAACTTTTTACTAGATAGAGATATCTTTCAATTTTCTAATCATATTACTTGAACTTGGACCTTGTCTCATACTCTTCATAATCTATCTATACTACTTACGTGTCAATATGTAATCTCTGATATATGTACCAATCACTCTACTGTTCATCATATAGTTACAAATAATCCATAAGAAGAAACTCAGCTAACAACTCAATCAAATATTTTGCCGACAGCCAATTCAGCTAGAACCTTTTCTCTATCCTCTTTGAGAGCCTCTCTCTCTGATAAAATTATTCTCTTTTCTTCTTCATCTATATTGATTATTCTAACATTGATTTCTTTTCATATTATATCCAATAGTTTGCCAAATATAGCTTCTTGATCTCAGTCTTCTACTCTAGGATAATGTATAGGAGCCAATTGAGATAGTGGTATAAATCATTTAATACCATGCATATCTATAAGCAATCATCAAAGATTAGCTTCTGTCGGTATAACAGTCAGTATATCATCCTTTTCAAATTTGCTTAACAAAGATTTCCATACATCATACTGAAGAAGTTTGGTAACTGAAACTATATAATAACCATCTTCATGTCTAATACTTGGATTGATTATTTCTATTTCTATCTCTCTTCATGGAGATAATTCAAATTTGGATCTTTCTAATTCTTTGACTTCTTTGGATAAAATCACTCAAGTAAATGCTCAATCATTACAATCTACAAGAACTCAATTTTCTATCTTCTTTAATATTGTTCATTTTAATTTGGATCATTCCTTGATGAATGGGATTTGTATTTCGCCTGACTTGATTTGTAAGGCGAAGGCATTGTCTTTTGCCATTATAATATAAAACGTTATATAAATAAAAAAAATAAATCTATAAATTAGCAAGAGAACTTGCTATAGATTATATTTAAACCTTTAAATTTAGTTTTTTGGATACTTGTGAATATGTAGTCAAATCATTTTCTTTTAAGTATTTCAATAATCTTCTTCTTTTAGCTACTTTTTTTAAAAGACTTCTTTTGGCATCTACATCTTTGGGATGTGAAACTAAATGTCATTGCAAAGACTCAATTTCTTGACTAAGAGCTAAAATCTGTACTTCTGGAGATCAAGTATCTTTTTGATGTCTTTGAATAGTTTCTCCAGATACTCTAGAGTTTGGTTTTGTACTAGTCTTGGGACTAGTTTTTGTGGTTGTTTTTTTCTTGGTTACCATAGTTATAAATATAAAATAAATAAAAGTTTGTGAACGATAGTAAGTAGTTTGGTCGGCCACTAACTATTCGTAGAAACGTATAAATGTAGCAATGCAGAAATATTTTACATTTTAACGTCTTATTTACCCCCGACAGGACTCGAACCTGTATCCGCTCCTTAGGAGAGAGCTATTCTATCCCGTTGAACTACGGGAGCATATAATCAGCAATTTATCATTAAATAAATTACAAAAAATCAGGCCCTATGAGGACCTGTTTTTTATAAATATAATCAAATGTAAATCAAGTTAAAATTTATATATCATTTAATTTAGTACTTTGAATGTTTACATAACACTAACTAATAATCAACTTTGAGGATTGATAAGTATTTATTAGATATATAAATGATGAGGCTATCAAACTTACTCTCAAATGTTTTATACTATTCTGCGCTTGAAACCAATAATGAATCTATTTTCTCTTGATAGAATTGTTTGGGTCTAACTCATACTATAGAATCTACTGGTTTTCATCATTTAAGCAAAAAAACTGCAGGGATAGACATTACTTGAAAACTTCAAGCTAAATCAGCATTCTCATCTACATTGATTTTGACAAATTTTATATCTTTGCCTGCATAGTCTAAGCTAAGCTCATCTACTATTGGACCCAACATTCTACATGGACCACACCATTCTGCCCAAAAATCTGCTAATACTACTCAGTTGTATTCTAGCACTTCTTTTTTGAATTGTTCAACACCGTTGATATAAATTACATTAGACATAATTGTATTATTTAAAGATTAAAAGATTAACTGATTAAATCCCCTCACCCCGCCTTCGGCACCCCTCTCCACTTCGTATAGAGGGAACTAGTATTTCCCTCTCCATGCAATGGGGAGGGATTAAGGGTGGGGCAAAAACTTTATATACTTAAAAACTTTTCAGCTTCTAGTGCTGCCATGCAACCACTTCCAGCAGAAGTAATTGCTTGTCTATATTTTTTGTCTTGAACATCACCAGCAGCAAATACTCAAGGAACATTGGTTTGTGTTGTTCAAGGATTGGTAACTATATATCAGCTTTCATCAGTAGTGATTTGTCAGTTTAAGAAAGTTGTATTGGGAGTATGTCAGATTGCATAAAACAAACCCGAACATTCCAATAAAGATTCTTCACTGGTTTTGTTATTTTTGATTTTTAATCATGTAAGGAAGTTTTCTCAAATAGCTTCTAGTGCTTCAGTATTTCGCATAATTTCTATTTTAGGATTATTCATTAACTTGTCTTGCATAGCTTTGGATGCTCTGAGTTCATTTCTCCTAACAAGAAGAAGTACTTTGGAAGCAAAATGGCTGATATGCAAAGCCTCCTCTGCTGCGACATCTCATCATCAAATCACAACTAATGTTTTGTTTCTAAACATAGGCAATCATCCATCACATACAGCACAAGCAGATATTCATTTTTGTCGATAGGTTTGT
>DJVF01000011.1 GCA_002441085.1 Patescibacteria group bacterium UBA6263 | reverse complement strand
ATATTGAGTTTTTTCTGCCAAAAGTATAGCTTTTTTCAAGAGATATCCTCTAAATAACATAAGCAACACATACAATACCAAAGCTATACCCAACATAATCAAATAATCATACACAGTATTACCCACTATCACATAATTCAAAAATACTTCCATTATAGTAATTATAATATAAATTAAACAAATATTTATTTAATGCTACTTATTTGGCACCTATTTTCTTTAGCACATAAATATAAGTAACAATCCAAATTATAGCATAAATCCATCGATCTACTCTCGTCAATGAGGGTATCAAAACTGCCAACATCAAAGTAAATGCAACCAAACACAATTTAAAAATACCCCAATCCCAGATACTAAGTTTATGCAAATTTTTTAGAAATTTTTTTAAAATCATATCGATAAAACACAATATAAAACTATTATTCAAAAAATAATAATAAAATAATTATTATCAAGAGTAAATAAAATAGAATTTAACATAATCACAAAAAATTCCAAAATATTTCAAATTGAATTCTATTCCTCTTTTTTTATATTTACATCACTTTAAATTTTAAAATCCTAGCATGACTCAAGAGTTACAAAATCTATTAAATAAATATTGAGATATCATACAAGAAGAGGTAAATGTCAAAAAAATAGATATACTTCCAGATTCTCTAAACATTAGCAAAATATACAAACCTATATGATCTCAAATCTCATCAAAATTTACCAAAGACACAGGCAAAATCATACAATTTTCCAAACAATGAAATATTGTAGAACTACAAGATTCAAAAATAAAGGTTTTTGACGATCAAAAAAATGAACGAATATTATCAAAAGAAGATTATGAAATAGCTTATCAATGAATAGACTGAAATGATATAGCCGTAGATTGAAATATTATAGCCAAATTAGACTTGGAAATATCTCCTCAATTACAAAAAGAATGAATAGCTCGTGAAATATCTAGATTTATAAATCAAATGAGAAAAGACGCTGATTATAGTGTAGACTCCAAAGTAGATATGATCTATCAAACAGATGACAATACTTTGAGCGAAATTATACAAGAGTTTGTAGATTTTCTAAAATGAGAAGCATTATTAAACACCATTACCAAAGAAAACAAAAAACCAGATTGAAATATTTTTGCTCTTTTTACAAACGAAGAGTCTACAATCAATTTTGCTCTCAAAAAATAAGACTTTAAAATTTATAAAATTCAATTTATGACCAATACTTGCTTCCAATTTGCTATCAAATACATTTCACGTTACCCCAAAACTCAAAAAGAATTGACTATCAAACTTTTTCAGAAATGATTTAGTTCCGATGAAGTAAACAACACAATATCCAAACTCAAAGATCTATGATACGTTGATGATCAAAAATTTACCCAAAGTTATATCAATAGTGAGTTGATAAATAAATGAAAACCACCAATAATAATCAAACAAAAATTGATCCAAAAATGAATAGATCCAGATATAGTGCAAGATATATTAGATCAAAATTCCCAAGATATATTACAATGAATACACAAAAAAATAAACAAAGAAATTCAAATCTACAAGAAAAAATCAATAGAAGGATTTGAAATAATACAAAAACTGATCAAAAAATGATACAAATTAGATGATATCAAAACAGTCATTCACCAAAATAATTCTTAATTTTAAATTATTAATTCTCAATCTAAAAAATGTGACGTCGACACAGTATAGCAGCTAGAAAAGCATCTTGAGATGATGCAAAATCCAAAATATATAGTATCATTTCCAAAACCATCCAAATTGCAGCCAAAAAATGAGCAGATCCCAAAATGAATCCTTCATTAGATCTAGCATTACAAAAAGCAAGATATCATTGAGTTCCTAGAGATATTATAGATAGAGCTATACTCAAATGATCATGACAATCAGAATGAGAAGACTTACAAGAAATTCTATACGAATGATATTGACCATGATGAATAGCCATAATCATCAAAGCACTCACACAAAACACCAATAGGACATCTCAAAACATCAAATTACTGATGAATAAATATTGATGAAATTTATGACAACCAGGATCTGTTTCTCGACAATTTACAGAAAAGTGAATAATTATAATCAATTGAAAAAAACAGATACAAAACATTAAATGAAAAGAAATTGAAAACGTAGCTCCTTTAAATGAGCTAGAATTTGAAAATGACATACTAGAAACTTCAGCAAATGATTTTTCTATAGATCAATCAATAGCAATTGCATATACAGCCAAACAAGATTTTGCTCAAACCAAAAAACAAATAGAAGATATGGGCTACAATATAATCAATGCAGATATCCAATATATTCCCAATAACGAAGTAAATATACCAGATATAGAAAAACAGAATCTATTAAATCTAATAAATGGATTGGAGCAAGATGAAGATATAGAACAAGCTTATTCCAACTTAAAAGAATAAAAGATATTAAATCAACATATTAATTTTCACACAAATTGGCTGAATCAAGCATTCTATAAATCTCAAAAAGTTTTATAATTTTATTATAATTAGTCAAAGATCAATATTCATCTTCGATACTTTTAATAATATCGCTCAATTCCCATACGCTTCTAGATTTACTAAAATCCAGACTATTTACTCAAGATATTTTATTCATATAATCATCTATTTTTTTGATAGCTATTGGCGCATTCAAAGATAAATCATCAGAAAAACATTTTTCTCAAAGAGCTTTAGATATTTCATTGACTTCAGATTCAGATATTCATTTACCAAAAACATCTATAATTATTTTACCTTTATATTTCATAGAACTTGTTCACATCAAGTTATCAAATCTAACTTTATTAAAAGTCAAATCTTTTATAGATATTACGGGTGGAATATTTTTTAGAAAGTTTTTTAACAAAGCCACTCTATCTACATTTATAATCATTCTTCATATATTATAAGCCATCTCAGGTATATTTCTATATTTATCTCTAAATCTATAATAACACATATTTATATCCATATTATCCTGACAAGAAGCCACATCTCTTATTGTTTTATTTATTATAGATTCATCAATTATATCAATATTTCAATCCAAATATAATCGATTATATAAAGTATATCATATAATTTTATTTTCATTGTTTGTTCATTTATCATCAACAAAATAATTTCATGAAAACTCAGAATTTACATTATCAACCAAAGCATTTATTTCATCAGATTTATCAGATTTGATATTTTGTATCAAATAATACATAAATTCATTTATAAGTCATACATTCTCTTGATCAGAAGTTATAAGTAACTTATCTAGAAGCAACAAAAAAGAACGTTTAGAATCAGATTCAAAGGATAATGTAATCGGAATTCTAAAAAATCATTTATCATCTTCTACAAAATCTCCTATTGAAATATCCAAAACTTTGTTTGCTTCGTTATTTTCTCAAACATCCTGGAAAAAACTAGTCCATTTATTTATCAAAGCAGAATCAGTATATGGATTATTCTCAATAAATTTTATTCCAATCATATCGGTATGTATTTTATTTATATATAGATCTTTCCATATATTCAATCTAGGTAAATAAATATATTGCAACAAATATTCATAAGATGTCGACAATTCTTTTATGTACTGATCATAATTAGCATTATCTTGTGATAATTCATTATAATAATCTATTATATAGTTTATATTATCAAATCATTTATTATCTTCTTTATTTTTAAATAAAATATCATCATTATTATAAGAGTATTTTTCAAGTTTCTCAAGATCCATATATCTTTGGTTTATATAGACATTATTGTTATATACTCTTATAGACAAATATATAGTCAAAAACAATGTTCACAAAGCAAGAAAAAACACTACCCAAAAATCTTTTTCATTATTCAATATTACATCATAAATATTCTTCCAAAATCTATTTACAGAAGACAAAAAGTTATTGATAGATTTTTTAAACTCAGCCTTAGCTATATCATTAGCAGAATAAGTCTTTTTTACCTTCCCATTTTTATTATTTTCCATTATAACTAAATATATAATTAAAATTTATTTTTTAATCTCAACAAAATCAAATATCTCCCTTTCCATTTCCTTTTGTATAGGTAGAGAAAAATTCATAGCTGAATGATTTACATTAAATTCATTTGATCAGATTGTTATTATTCTAGGCAATACTCTTATATTCTTTGTAGATATATCTTTTCACAAAATAAATTTACTTTGTTTCAAAAAGTTAATTAAATTATTAACTATAAATATATGTGGATTAGAGATTCATTTTTTTATCAAAGATAGCTCATCTTGCCTAAAGGTATCAACATTTATAGAAAAAGATATTTGATTGCTATTGGCATTAAATCAATTAAAAATTATACTAAAACTAGGAATTTCTGTTTGTTCAAGTTTGAGATCTATGTAATAAATCAATTTTTTGAGAAATTCAGTATCAAATTTATTTTGATCATTTATCTTATAATACATATCAAAATCTCATATAGTATTACAATTATAATCTATTTCAAAAGGATTCAAATAGCAAGTCTCCAAATATGTCATTATATTCTTTTCTCCCTTATCAATTATTTCCTTCATTCATTCGTCTATCTCATCCTTTGGGATATTCGAAGATTTAGAAAATCAATCTATAAAAGTATCCATATTATAAAAAACATGTATTGCACTACTAAATTTTATATTTTCCAAAGACAACAAAGATCTCTTTATATTAGAAATATTTTCTTGGTCTTTCAGAAGTTCTTTAAGTTCTTGTGTAAAGAAACCATACTGTGTAATATAGTCTTTTTTTTCATTTACATCTTTATAAACAGTATTTGTAGAATTTATAAGAGATCATAAACTATTTTGCAAAATATCTCTTTTTTTTATATAATCAAAAGCTGGATTTTTCAAAAATGATTCCAGTGTTTTAGTTCAATTAATATCTGCTAGTTTTAGATTAGATATATTCTCGCTTGATTTATTAAATAAATACTTAAATATTTTATCTCTAAATCAGACATATTCATTTATATATTTATCATATCTTGATTCTGTGACAGATTCTTTCAAATCTTCCAAATAACTATTATATATAAACAAACCAACTGTTGATAATGAAAATATTATCATACCAAAGAAAGATAGTATAAATAATTTTCGATAAGAACGATTTATAATAACTTTAGACATATCTGGCCTCATTCAATCATCTCCCAATACTATATTACCATCATTAGATTCAAAATTTGATACATCTTTATTTATTAGATCCAAATTTAAATAAGATTGATTTGGACTTTCAGATTTGTTTTGATCAATTTCACTAAATTCTGATGAATTATCTTTTATATTCACCTCATCTGAAATTTGTAAATCATCCAAATTAAAAGATCATAAGTTTTGATCTATATCTTTTTTGTTTTCTTCAGACATATTATGTATAAATAATAAATAACAACTAAACACATACAAATTCTATCCAAAAACAAAAAAAAGTCAAAAAAAGTCAAACAAATTAGCATCATAACTTGACATAAAAAAAAATAGATAATTATTTATTTCTTAAGTTAGTGTAAAATCTAAATAATTTATATAAAAATCAGTTTAATATTATATCATAACTACCATATTGTTCTATTTTCATACCACCAAGAGATTCTTTGAATGCACTTACACTTGCCAATGGATGTTCTGGAAATCATGTAGGAGCTCCTCACAACATATCACAATACGTAAATCCATTTTCTCTTGCTCGACCAAAAAGTTTGAATTTTAGATAATGATGTCATCCTATATTACCAAATTTTCTACTAGCAAAACCATATAAATATATTATACGATGTTCATCATAAAGTCCTATACTACCAGAAACAATTTCTCAATTAATTTGAGATATAAAAAGATTTCAACGATTATTTTGAGTAAGATACCTCAACAAACGATAATAAGTTTCTTTGGGAATTATATTGACTCATTTATTTCATACAGTTTCAAGCCACTTTTCATAAAACAGATCATACCGATCTGGACTAGCTATACCAAAATATATTCATTCTTTCATAGCTCTTTTTACACGATTCTTACAACCAGAATTCATTTGATCCAAAATTTCTTGATCTGTCTTGTTTCATATATGATAAATAATATTACTCTGAGGCATATTTTCCCTAAAAGATAATTTTAAATCAAATTCTGAACATATAAAATCACGTATATTTAATCTTATACAAGCAATATCATTATTAAAATCATCAGACCTACGACCGACATTTTCAAAACGTATAATCTCATTTATAAATCACAATTGAAAAAGTATATTAGACTTATTTTTTGAATATTTTGTCTTCAATTTTTGTATTTCACTTTTTACATATTCCTTGTCATCAGGCAACTCTATTCACATTATCTGATATCGTTGAAACTTTAAAGGTCCAATTTTTTTTGTTTTTATCAATCCAAAATATTTCTTTCAAAAAATATCAATAAAAAAAGATGGCTTTTTATATATTTTTTGATTAATATCTATTCGCAATTTAGATTGGTATAAGTTATACATAAATGTTCAATCCATTTATAAAAAATCAAAACCTACTATATCATTTTTGATAAAAATTACAAGCTAATCAAATTTATTCTGAATAATTTTTTTATAAAAATAATATTTAGATATCGCTATAAATCAATTTAGCTGAGTATATTTCTTGCATTTTTTCGACAACACAATTCACATTATATCTAGGGTCTTGCTGATTTTCATAATATCGTTTATATCAGTCAAACAAAATTATTTTTTGCAAATCCAATCGACTTTGAAATATCTCTCAGTGTGTACAAAATATATTTTTAGCTAATCATTTTTTTACCATTCGCCACTTTTTATCTTTTTGGTTTTGCGTATCTTGAGAACTTAAAAAGACATTACCCGATAAAGATAATATATTTTCATCCAAAATATTAAATAATGACCACAAATCAGGGAAAATAATCAATTGTTGTCATATAAATACATTATCTGATATCGTCAATTTTCAATCTTTAATCAATATTTCATTATTTTCTATTTTTTTATTTTTAGTTTCTATTTTTCATTTTCAGCCTTCTAATAACTTTTCAATATCAAAAGATATAAAATATTTCAAAACTGATTTATAATTAGAATATCGATTATAAACCATCCAATCAACCATATCCAATGTTTGATCAGTCAAAAACGATTTAAACACCATACTCAAAGAGTCTTCTTTTATTTCATAACCATATTTATACTGCTCAAAAAAAGATATTTTGGGTCATAAACACACAAAAAAATCATCCTGATATCTAAACAAATTTCCACGTTTCAATACTCTTTTATATTTTCAAAAAATATTATCTGATATTTTCAAATCAAAAACACGATCAAATCAAGCATATCTATTAAAAGAAAATATATACAAATCTATTTATAAATATTTAAAGATCAAAAACACATATTATCAAACAAAAATAACTATTCAAGTAAAAATAATAAATACAAATATTATCACTTTTTATTGCTTTTTATTATAAAATATATATAATATATCACGAATCATTAAGCAGTTTCAACTGTATTTCCTTTGAAACTTTAATTAAACAATCATATATCAATGACAAAACAAACAAAAATTCATTCAACTACCACAAAAAAAGAATTAAAATCAGACAAAGTATTTCTACAGATTAAGCCATTCAAAGATAATGAATTTGGCATAAATCACTGGAATGCTGTCATTAGCAATCTAATCAGTTTAAAATCAAATACCATAACATTTTTAATGAGCTGAAATTCTCACAGTATCAAATTTTTTGTAGTAATTCCCAAATCATTCAAAAATTATTTTCAAAACACATTCTATTCCAATTATCCTACTTCTGATTTGCAAGAAGAACAAGCATTTGTATTGCCTAATAATAGAAATTTTATACGTTTTTCTGAAGATTGAGTTTTAAATTCACAATCTACATTCACCAAAGATTGAAAATATATGGATCCTATCAAAGACATATTGTCTTTATACAACAATATAGACAAAGATTCCAAATTGAACATTTATTTTGACTTTAAATTCAAAAAAAGCAAAAATACATTACAACAGATATGATCATTTATCAAACGAGCATGGTGAGCAACCAAAAAAGCAGAAGAAAAAAAAGATGATAATTTACCCAAAGAAGATATTTTGACATCGATATCTTATATACTTAGGACAAAAGATATTTATATCAAAGAAAGCACAGAAAAAAATATAATATCAGTATTTTCTCCATTTGTTTCAGATTGAAAAATAAAAATAAAAAAAACTCAAAAATACAAACGATTAGCTTTTGATCAAGCTATCAATTTTTTTCATCTTCCTACAAAAGAAAATTTTATAAAATGACTTGAATATACCTTATACAGAAAGTTACCATACCCTACGAACATTCCGATACTAGACAATACAAATGAAAAAGATTTGACTGTACTTTGAGATACTGATTATAGGGGAGAAAAAATCAGATTTGGAATCAAAAAAGATGACAAATTTAGACATATGTATATAGTAGGTAAAACATGAACTGGTAAATCAACATTTATAGCCAATATGCTCAAAAGTGACATGATGACATGAAACTGATTAGCATTATTAGATCCACACGGAGAGCTTGTAGATATTATACTAGAGCACATACCCACAAATAGAATAAATGATGTAATACTTTTTGATGTCGCAGATTCAGACTTTCCATTATGATTTAATCTATTTCAGTCAGATACAGAAGAATGAAAAAATCTAGTAGCTTCTGGAGTAGTATCAACCTTCAAAAGACTCTTCGGTAATTCTCGATGACCAAGATTAGAATATATACTTAGAAATGTTGTATTGTCTCTTGTAGAATATCCCAATGCAACACTTATGCATATATTAAGAATATTAACAGATAAAAATTTTAGGGAAGAAGTCATCAGCAATATCAAAGATTGAGTTGTATTAAAATTTCGACAAACAGAATTTAACAAACGAAATGACAAACAAAGAGAAGAAGCAGTATGACCTATTACCAACAAAGTCTGACAATTTTTATCGTCCAAATTGGTGAGAAATATATTCGGTCAACCTAGGACCAAATTAAGCCTAAGAAAAGCTATGGATGAATGAAAAATTATTCTTGTCAATCTCAGTAAATGAAGAATATGAGAAGATAATGCGAATATGATTTGATCATTACTAGTCACAAAGTTTCAAATAGATGCAATGTCTAGAGCAGATATACCAGCACATTTAAGAAGAGATTTTTATCTTTATATAGATGAGTTTCAAAATTTTGCTACAGAATCATTTGTCACTATATTGTCAGAAGCTAGAAAATATAAATTATCACTAATAGTAGCAAATCAATATACATCACAGTTGATACCAGAAATCAAAGATGCTATCTTTGGAAACGTAGGTAGTATAATATCTTTTACTCTATGACGTGATGATGCTGTAGATATTTCTGCACAATTCAAAGAAATGGTATCCATAAACGATCTTATATCACTGCCAAAATTCACAGCTTACACTAGGCTAATGGTAGACTGAATATCATCAGACCCATTCAATATGAAAACACTACCTATATCTACACCTGATTGATCATTGGAGCTTATCGATAAGATACGTAAGCAATCAAGGCAAAGATACGCAACCCCAAAAGATCAATTAGAAAGATTGATGAACGCTTGGAATGCAAAGACATTTTCTATCCAAGAAAAAATAGCAGAAAAGGCTAAACTTGAATGACTATGACTAAATGATAAAGAAGTCAAAAATCTAGAAGATCAATTTGTATTGGATCATGATTATCTCTTCAGAGAATTTAATATAGATTGAGTAGAGCCAGACGCAATTATATTTGATACAGACAACAATTCCCACAAAGCAATATGGTATACAAAACCAAAATGATTAGATGATCAAGCGAATATAAAATATAAAAAATGACAAAAAATCTGATCTATACAAACTCATTTGGATATATACGAGCATCAAACAATTAAAATAGAGAAAAATTGACCATTGGTGATTTGGATATGAAACAAAACAGACTGCTCCAAACAATTGGAAGAAATTATCAAAAATGCATGACTTGATCCAGCTCAAAATGAGCTTCTAAAATTTTGTCCAAATATAAGTAAAATACAAGCTGCTATGCCAAAAGAAGAAGTTAAACCAACATCTACAGAAGCAAGCAAGACTACAAATACAGGAACTACCTGAACAACAAACCCCTTAGCCCCTAAGCCCTCTAACACTAAAACATTAAAACAATGAAACCTATCTAACGGACAGGCAGGCAATGAAACATTTACCATCAAAAACATCAAAATTTGACAAGAATACGACGGATACATCAAATTAAGTTATAATTACTGAATGTTTGTAACTGTCAAATGAGTTGAATGATTGCTACACAAAAATTTCATCGTTGCTCCAGCTTGAGTCGAATGGAAAAAATATTACAATATATGAGATAAAATCAAAGTAAAAGCCAAAGAATTTAAAGAAATCAATTGAGAAGAAAAAGTTGTTCGAAGCCAAAAATAAATTTTTATAACATAACAAAAAAATGAATAATCTTATTTTAGTTTTTATATTATTATTTTTTTCTTGATTTTTCTCTGGAGCTGAAATAGCTATCAGCTCTACTCCAATTTATAAAATCAAACAATTACTACATTCAAAAAAGAAAAAATCAGCGGCAGTATTGTTGAAACTAAAATTCAATATAGAGAAAACACTAATCACTATACTTATATGAAACACTCTAGTAAATGTATTTATAGCTATATTTGCTACCAAAATATGAGATAATATAACACAAAATATGGCAGTTTCTACAGCCAGTTGACTGCTCATTATATCATTTATTACAACATTTATTATCTTATTGTTTGGAGAAATTATTCCCAAAATATTTTCTAGCAGACTATCTTTGCAAATATCATTAATGATAGCCAAACCTATTCAGATACTATGATATATATTACGACCTATATTAATATTTTTCGAATTTATAATAAAAATCATCACTTCATTTTTAAACAACAAAGATCAATGAGTTTCCAAAAATGATGTAGAGATATTTATACAACAAGGTCAAAAAGATTGAATATTTACAGAAATAGAGAGTCGTATAATCAAAAACTTTTTATATTTTGACGAAAGATGAGTAGAATCTATACTCAAACATAGGACAGAAATGTTTGCAATTTCAGACGAAACAACATTAAAAGAAGCTTTAGATCAAATAGCTCAAAGCCCTTATTCTAGGGTTCCAGTATTCAAAAAAGATAAAGATAATATAATCTGACTATTAACCATAAAAGATTTACTAAAGTTTCTTCAAAATAAAGACAATATAAACAAAAAAATCAAAGACTTCATAATCAGAGATATATATAAAGTTCCCATAACAGCAAATATTTTTGATATATTTTTGAAAATGAAAAAATGATGACAACATTTTGCTATTGTTATAGACGAGTTTTGATGAACAGAATGAATTGTGACTTTAGAAGACATACTAGAAGATATGCTATGAGAAATCAAAGATGAATTTGATATATGAGAAGAATCTTGAATAATCAAAATAAATCAGCAAGAGATGATAGTAAAATGAGATGTTTTACTTAGAGAAATAATAGACTACTTCAATATAGAACATTTTGATATACCCAAAAAATATGAAGAAGATATTTCTGAAGAAGACATGATATCCTATATAATACTCGAAATACTCAAAACTTTTGCACAAAAATGACAGATAATAAATCTATGAGATCTAAAATTTGAAGTATTGGAAACCAAAAGAAATAAGATTCAAAGAATCAAAGTCACATACGAAAAATAATTTTTTTATAAAAAACCGTCGAGCACCACACACAACGGTCTTTTTTCTGCAAATCAGAATTAATATTTGAGAAAATTCACAGCTAATTAAAATTTATAATTTTTAATTTCACATTTATAATTATTTTACATGTACTTCTTCATATATTCTTTCTATCATAGTCTGTACTTCTCTTATAGGCATTTCAAAATTATTTCTATAAAATCCATTTCCCAAAAGCAAATTATCCAGATTATCCCCCACTTCTCTAAGTGATGATATAATTTTTTCTACATCTTTTTTATTTCCAGCAAATTCTTTATTTACTTCTCTTTTTAGATCAATCAAATGATTTTTCATTTCAGCAATCTTACGAAGCATAATATCTACCAAGTCTGTATCCATTTTCTCTGTCAGACTAATTCAATAGACTCATACAGATTCAGAATTCAAATCAAGTACTCAAACCAGCATATCACAAGTTTGATTAATATTATCGATCAATTTATTAACCTTTCATAAAGAATTTGATGATAATTTTGCATTTAAATTTTCCATGGTGCTTTTGGATAAAAAATAAAAATAATTTATTTGTACATCTAATTATATTCCATTTATCTAAAAATTTAAAAAAAACCTGAATTTATTATCCAGATCTATTTGTATATTTATTATAATATCACATATCTATTTACAAATAGTTATTTTATCAATCTTTTGAAAACTATAGGTTATCAAATTTTCATTTACTATCATTTCGATAGCGTTAGCATCCCGATCCATTCGGGACCGAATAAAATGAGTGAAAAAATCTCTTAAATTATTTTAAAGGGATCTCTCGACAAAGTTTATCCTACAAAAGCAGGGCTCGAGATGACAAGTGACTTCCCTACTATATACCCACTACTCCATGCCCATTGCAAATTAAATCATCAGGTTCTACCTGTCACATCACAAGCTTCTCCAATAAAATAAAGTCATGGAACTTTTTTTGCTTCCAAACTAGAACTAAGTTCAGATAGCTTAATTCATCATCAGGTAGCTTTTGCAAGTTCCCAAGGTCTAAATCATGTTATTTCAAATTTTCTTTCAAAATCTTTTTCCGATAAATCAAAAAAATTAATAGTTTTTTCATTCAGTTTTTCCAAATCAAATCTAATAATTAATTCGAAATCTTTTAATTTGTATTTAGTTAATTCCCTTCATATAAACAGTCCAATATCAAATACTGCAGGTCAACTAAGTCATCGATGAGTAAATAGCATTGGTCATCTATTTTCAAATAATATTTTTTTTCAATATTTCACAATCACTTCTACTTCTACAGCATTTCAAGTCAAACTAGAAACATCTTGAATAATCTCCACTCATGATAGACAAGGATAAGGATCTATATATTCTATTCCAAATTTTTTAGCTATATCCCAAGCTATTCAAGTAGCTCATATTTGGGGAAAATTGACTCATCCACTAGCAATAACCAATTTTTTACAAAAATAATTATTGTCTTTTGTTTTTATCAAAAAGATATCATCTTTTATATCTATATCAGTTACTCACTGTTCAAATACAATCTGACAATTATTTTCTCAAGATTGCTTAACAAGTAATTCTACTAATTTACTAGATTTCTCACAATCAAGATACATTTTACCATATTTTTCTTCATGCATGGCCAATCACCTTTCTGAAAACCAATTTATTACATCATGATTATTTAATTTATGAAATATGCTAGGCAAGGCTTTTATATTTTCTCATACATAATCAGTCTCAGGATTTAAATTAATATTGGTTACATTACACCTTCATCATCATGATAATAATATTTTAGTTCAAACTCTCTTACTATTTTCAAGCATAAGTTTGTCTAATTTTTTATCAGCAAAAATACTACAGAACAATCCAGCCGCTCCTCATCAAACTATAATTACATCATATAATTTATCATTTCACATTCCACATTTCACATTTACAAAGTAAACTTTCCATCTTTATAAATAACTCTTTTTTTTCAACTGACTAAAGTAGCAGTTACTACTCTATTTGTAGTACTTATCAAATCTCTGTGCTCAGGACTAAAATTAAATCACAATTTCTCTTTTTGTTTTTGAGTCAATTTACAAACATCTCATACATAAGTCTCTTCATAACTACGTCATATAGCTATATGAGTATTGCCATACTTTCATCAGATATTTTCATCATATAAAGTTTCCGCCATAAATTTTGTAATATGAGAAAATCTAGCATCAGTCATACTAAATTCTCAAAGCTTGTCTGCATTTGGTATCTTGATAAGCTCAGACAACAATTCTTTGTTTTCTTTTGCATTAAATTTTATTATTTTTCATTTTTCAAATCGCAATTGTATTCAGCTGATTTTTTGACTAAAATAATACAAAGGTTGATTAAATCTGATCCAACCATTGGTTCACCTTCGATCAGGAGATGTGAATATTTCAAAAGAAGGTATATTTCTTCATCATCATCCGAGCCATTTTCTATCGCTTCATATTTTTATATCCAAATCTACGTCTTTTCATTTGATATTTACCCATTGGATTTTTAGATCATCAAGTTTTTTCTTTACTTTATCTATTTGATTTACAGTTTCTTTCCATTTTTTTATAGGATCTTTTTGATCTAGATAACAAGCTTTGATAATCTGTTTCCGATATTCCTCTAGACTCATTCCAGCTTCTTTTGCCATAGCAGGAGTAGCAAAAAGTCATAATGTCCAAGTCATTTTACCATCAATTTCTTTTTTTACACGTTTTTTAAAATATTCTTCACGAGATTTGATTCTTGCGCTTATCTTTTTGGGATCTACTCATTTAAGTTCGTGTTTATCATTCTCAGCAATTATACTAATCACATGTGTCATTTGCTTCAATTTACCATGCAAATAATGAGACGGATAAAAAGTCAATTGCTGTTCATTTGCGTTTTCAAAAAAATGTTTCGCTACTCCATCAGGAATATACTCAAATATAGGATAAGCTCAGGCTTCCAATATAGATTGTTGCAAAGGTATATAAAAGTTTTTTGAACATTCTGGCAATTGAACAAAAACTACATCATTCTTTTTTACTCATTTTCCACTCCACAAAGCAAATTTAACCAACACATCAGCATATTTTTTAAGTAATTCATAACTAGGTTTATATCACATCAATTTATAATTTATAATTTAAAACCTGCCTAACGGCAGTCAGGTTTATAATTTCTAAGGTATCGGAATCATATCTTTATTCAACTTATTTGCCATTATAAATCTAATCAATAGCACCATAAAAGTAATCCAAAAAACTCATAAAAAGAATCACCCCAACACATCACTAAACCAATGAACATTTAAATATATTCTACTAGCTCAGATCAGAAGAACTGGAAACAGACATAATAAAAAAAATCAAAATTGAGCCCATTTGGATTTTATATCTTTTTCAAATATCAACCATATTGTCAAAAAAAATATTGTAACCATTGTTGTATGTCCAGAAGGAAAACTATAATCTTTCAGAAAAATCAAAGCATTATCTGGTCTCAATCTACCTATAAAAACCTTCATAAATATATCCAATACGAGCCCTCAGACACTACCCAATAAAAATAAAATACTATAATATTTTTTCTTTTTCCAAATCAAATAAAATAAAAATAATAAACTAAGACCAGCAAAAACATAAAAATTTCAAACATTGTTTATCATTAACATAATCTTATCCAATAAGGGAGTTGAAATCAGATTTATTTTGAGATTTATCATACTATCTATATGTACCATAGATTGGTTACCAGAAACTTCATCAGCTAATTTGGCCAATATAAATACAGATAAAATATTTGTACCCAGAGTGTATAAATATTCACGATTAAATATATGCTTTTTCTTATTAACATATCTATAAGCAAATATCATTAAAATTCAAAAAATCATAGCTCAAAACATAAATTTTCACATATGCTTACCAGCCATATCATAACTTTGACCAAAAATATATCATACTACTGGCCAAAAAATTGACCAAGACAAACAGGAAAGTAAACTTCCTAAAATAAATTTTGATAATGATATTTTAGATATTCAAGATACAAATGGAGTAATTACTCTAGTCCAACCATAAAATCTACTAAAAAAAACTGCCTTAAAAAAGTGTTTATTCAACATATCTTGAGTCTTATCCAATCTATCTTTTTTTATAAAAACATATTTTCAATATTTTTCAAGAAAAGGATATCAAAGATTTTTTCACATAAAATATCACACAACATCACCAGTAAATGATCAAATAAATCCTACCAAAATCAAAAGATATATATTAAATGTTCAAATTTTAGCTAAAAAACCACCAAATAGCATCACAAATTGTCATGGAGAAAAAACTCACAATGGAGGTATTCATTCCACTCCAACAAGAGCAAAAACTATCAAATATCCAAAATTTTTCAAAAATTCTGGAGACAAATTCATTAACCAATAAACAATATCCATTTTTTATTTATATTTTAAAATTTTAATAATATTTTCTTGACTTGAGCTCATTAGGTAAATGCTGTTGATCTTTAGCAGAAGCATCATCATGTACATATTTATATCATTTTCCATATCCGTTTTCTTTCATCAACTTTGTAGGAGCGTTTCTAATATTCATAGGTACTGGTAAATTTCAATATTTCAAGACATCCGCTTTAGTTGCTATAGCAACCTTATATGCAGTATTATCTTTTTTTGCTTTTGCAAGATACATAGCTAACTGAAAAATAAAAACATCGCATTCTGGCATTCATATCTTTGCGACTGCATCATAAACCTGATTTGCTAATAACAATGCATTATTATCTGCTGGTCATATATCTTCTGAAGCAAAACGCAATAACCTTCTAACAATATAAAGCGGATCTTCTCATCACATAAGCATCCTTTGAATCCGATAACAAGCAGCATTACCATCACTATCACGCAAACACTTATGTACAGCAGATATTATATTATAATGTTCTTCTCCATCTCTATCAAAATAAATAGCCTTTTGTCCTGCCTTCAAAATATCATCATCACTAATATCTCATTTATTTCTAATCAACATCGCCGATTCCAATATATTTAATGAATTTCTCAGATCTCAATTACCAAGTTTACTTATAAGTTTAAGATTTTCATCAGATATTTTTATATCAGTATATTTATTCTGAATTTTTTTTAAGTTATTTTTAAGAAATCAAAGTATTTCTTCATGAGTCAATTTTTCAAAAACAAAAACTCTAGATCTGCTCAACAAAGCATTATTGATTGTAAAACTTGGATTTTCTGTTGTTGCTCATATCAGTATGATACTGCCATTTTCTACATAAGGGAGCAAAGTATCTTGTTGAGCTTTATTCCAACGATGTATTTCATCCAAAAAAACTATAGTCTGTTTTGCATATTGTAAGTTTATTTTTGCTTGTTCTATAATTTTTTTCAAATCTTCTTTTTTGCTAGTTACTCATGACATCTGATAAAAATCAGCATGAATCTTTTTAGATATTATGAGTGCCAAGGTAGTTTTACCAACTCATGGAGGTCATCGAAAAATCATTGAAGGAACATTTCAATTTTCCAAAAAAATTTTGATAGCTTTTCAATCACCTACCAAATGTTTTTGTCAGACAAAATCATCCAATGTCTCAGGTCTAAGAAATGATGGTATTGGCTCCAATACTATTAATTTGAAAAAATAAAGCAAATGAATAATATTTAGAAATATCTAGAAATCAAGATAAATAATTTTTAACAAAATAAACTTGATGAATATATTTATAATAGGTCCTTGATGAGTTTGAAAAACAACTACATGAACAATATTAGCAAACAAAATATGACTACAATTTATAGATTTAGATCAAGAATTTATAAATCATATTTGAGATATTACTGATTATATAAATAATAAATGATATGAACAATATTACAAACAAAATTCTAATTTATTTTTATCACTAGTTAATAAATACAAATCAAACTATGTTTTTGCTTTGTCTTCGGGATTTTTGACATATACAAACGATTTAACACAAAAACACCTAAAAATTATAAAAGAAAATTGAACTTCTATATTATTATTACCATCCAAATCACTAAAAGAAAGCACAGAAATAATAGTAAAAAGGCAATTATCAAGATGATTTAATTTAAAATATGAAAAAGAAAAAGAAAAGTTTAAAATCAGATTTTGAATTTATAAAAAATATTGAGATATTAAAATTTTTTCACACAAAACACCAAATGAAATATCAGACAAAATTATCAAATCGCTTAAAATAAAATTTATATTATAATATTTAAACAAAATAATAATTTTATTCATAAATCTTATTTATTAAAATATTTTAATGTATAAAAAAATCCTATTAGTATATTATTCCAGGACATGAATAACGCGTAAAGTTGCTCAATATATAGAAAAAGTTACCAAATGCGATATAGAAGAAATTATAGATACCAAAAGTAGATCTTGAATTTTTTGATATATATTAGCTGGTAGAGATGCATCACTCAAAAAATTAACAAAAATAAATAATATTCAACACAATCCATCAGATTATCAAATATTGATTATAGGTACTCCTGTACGGGATTTTACTATGGCAACAGCAATTAGAACATATATAAGTCAAAACAAAAATAATTTGCCATCCAAAATAATATTTTACTGTACAATGTGAAGTGGTGGAGATAGATCAACATTCCAAGATATGACACATTTATGTGCTCAAACTCCTATATGAACTATACAATTCAAAACAAAAGAAATAATCAAAAATCAATTTAGTCAAAAACTAAATAAGTTTTTAACAAACACTATTTAAACAAAATTCTTTCAAATAAGTTCTGTTTCTTTTATATTTTTAGAGTCATTGGTATTGTAAACCACAAATTTTACATATGGATACTTTATCATTAGATCTGCCTTTATAAAATCCATCATTGACTGTATATTTTGCAAATTATCATCACTAAATCATACACTAAATTTGGGGTTATTTACAAATGATTTTCAATAATATTTTCTGAATAACAAATCTATATGTCACACAAACCTTTCAAATCAAATATTTTTTCTTATCTTGGTTGGTATAGCGAGATTCAAGGCATACATATTGAGAAATTCACTAGATTGTACTGGCAAATACAAATTATTGTTTAGATACAATTCAATCGCCATATTTTCAGACAATTTCATATTGAGATTTATTTGCATATTTTCAATCAAACTCAATCTATCTTCTATAGTTAATATATCATAAATTACAGCTCTATGAGCTTCCATAAGTTCATTAGGAGATTGACCACGAGCAGTTATTTTTGCTATAGGAGAAGCATTTTTATTTGCCTGTATATAAACATTTCGACCAGGTCAAGTTTGATTACTACTCAAAGCATCCAAAAGTGATTTTTTATAATTCCCTGATTTCCAAAAATTTATCAAAGAATCTTGAGGGCTATCATTTAGTCGTCTCCAGTTTTTGCCATCTATTTGAATATTATCAAATTCTTTTTGACTAACTTCTTTCTTATGCCATCATTTTCAATCTCGTTTCAACAAAAAAATTGTATCTTTGGTAAATACCAGATTACCATCAAAATCAAAAGCATATGATCTCTTGTTATTCAACATACAAATTATTTAATGCTATATATTTTAAAAGTTTCGGAAAATTCTTTATCTCACAAAACTTCTAATATCATTTCTCTTGATCAATCACTTAAACAAACATATTTCGGTGAATCACATTCACATTTATTATCAAATCCATTTTCAACTAAAACATTTTTTTCTATTAAGCTTCCAGAACAATAATCGGTTCAATCTAAATTAATATTAGTCATTTTTGTCATAAGTAAATTAATTATATAAATATATATTATATATAGATTTGAACATAAATGTCAATATAAATTATTTAATATCTATTTCACAAAATCTAATTTGACTATTTTCAACATCCTGCATTTTAAAATTTTCCATTTCCCACTCTCCAATACTTGTTCTTCTAAGATTTGTCAATATTCATCCAGTTCAAAATTGTTTTCCAAGCCAATAAGCAATAGAACGTATATATGTCCCAGAACCGACATCTAAATTAATTTTTAAAAGAGGAAAATCATATTCCAATATTTCAAATCAATAAATTTTCATGTCCTTATAACTAAGTTCCTGTTTGCCTTTTCTAGCCAAAGCATAAGATCTTTTTCACTCTTTTTTTTTGGCACTAAAAGCTGGTACTGGCAAGTTAAATTCAGGGACTAAAGATTGAAGTTTTTCTTTTATTTGATTCAAATCTGGAGATTTTACAAATTTTTCATCAATCCAAATTCAATTTTTTCAATTTATAATTTCACATTTATAATTTATCATTTCTTCCCAATATTCCATATCCCAAGTATCTGACATTTTAGAAAAATCAATCGTAGTAATATAACTTTTATCCAATCATATCAATTGAGTCAAATTTTTTGTGTCTTTTCATATAGCTAGAATCATAAGTCATGTAGCCATAGGATCCAAAGTTCAACTATGTCATATTTTTTGTCAAATATAAAATTTTTTCAATACTTTTATCACTCCAAAACTAGATATTCAAGTAGGTTTATCTACAGCCAAAAACATAAAAATAATTTACAAAATTAAAATTTAAATAATATCTATTAACCAATAAGCAATTCCCATAGATTTTCAACTTGTTCCCCAAAATAAAATCCTTATAAAGACACAAACCAATATTTTATTTGTTTATTTTTATGTTATGACAAAAATTAGTACATCTGAAGTCAAGAGATGAACGATCCTAAAAATCGACTGAAAACTTTTTAAAGTTACAGATATGTCACATACTCACATGTGAAGATGATGAGCAACAGATTCTTTCAAAGTAAAAGACATAGTTTCTGGCAAAACAAATGTTTTTACTTACAATGCATGAACAACACTTGAAAAAGCAGAAGTAAATACCAAAAATGCAATATTTCTATATAATTCTGGAGATAATTATTCTTTTATGGAAAATGATAGCGGAGAAATGTATGATATTCCCAAAGAAGAAATAGATGACGTGATACCATATCTCAAAGAAAATTTAGATGTATATTTGATGATATATGAATCCAATGTAATATGAGTAATTCTGCCAACTACAGTAACATACAAAATCTCATCGACAGTCCCATGAGTAAAATGAGATAGAGCTCAAGCAGGCAAAAAACCTGCAATAATAGAGACATGATTAGAAATTATGGTCCCTTTAAATAAAAATGAATGAGATACAATTATAGTAAACACAGAAACTTGAACTGCTAGTTAGTTAAATAATATAAATAAATATTTTAAATAAAATATTTGTCATGAAATTGTGAAGCATAATAAAAAACGTTTATATATACAAAATTTGATATGGTTGAATATGAATTGGGTCATTATCTGATTGAAAAAAAATATTAGTAAAATGATGAGCTTTACCCAAAAGTACTGTAGATATCAAAGTAGTCAAAAACAAAAAAGATTATATTCAATGACATATAATCACCACTCACAAATATGATAAAGATTTAGCCGACTGAGTCGTCTTTTGTCCACATTATTTCATACCTATATGAGCCAGTCAACAAAATCAAAATTCACATAAAATAGGTTGTTGATGATGTAAACGACAAATAATCAGCTATCACAATCAACTAAAATTAAAACATGATATTATCAAAGACTGATTTGAAAAAATACAAATATCATTACCAGATTTAGTGATTTCTCCTATAATTTGATGCCCATTAGAAAAATGATATAGAAATAAAATAGAATTTAGCTTTGGAGTATATATATCTTGAAAAGAAAACATAGACAACAGACGAAATCTTTGATTCCATAAACAATGAGAATTTAGCAAAATTGTTGATATAGATTCCTGTTGATTAGTATCTGACAAAGCCAATAAAATATTTGAGTATATTAAAAAATTATGTTTTGATTCAGACTTACCAGTTTTTGATCAAAAGATACGTCAATGATTTTTCCGTCATTTAGTTATAAGAGAATGATTCAACACAAATCAAATTTTAGTTAATTTATCTGTTTTTGAAGATAATCTAAAAAAAACATATAATGAAAAATGGAACAAATTTTTAGAGACAATTCAAAAAGATAAGATTTTGACAGAAAATATAACAACTTTTGTAATTACTTACAATAATTGATTGGCTGATACTGTCAAATCAGACAAATCAGAAACTAAAGTATTACGATGAGATTGATATATACACGAAAATTTAAAGTTCAACTTGGATGATAATACTGAAATATCTTCTATTTTTAGGATATCTCCTTTTTCTTTTTTTCAGACTAATACGCTTGGAGCACAAATATTATTTTCAGAAGCTCAAAAAATGCTATGATACGTAAAATGAACCATATTAGACCTATATTGTTGAACATGAACTATTTGAATAAATATTCTTAAAAGCGGTATCTGATCAAATTTAATATGAATAGAAGTAGTCGAAGATGCAATTATAGATGCTCATCACAACGCAAAAATAAATTGAGTAGAAGATAATTGTCTTTTTATAGCTGCTCAAAGCGAAAAAGTATTCAATGACAATGCGCAGCTCAAAGAAAAAATAAAAGACCTATGAGCTGTAATAGTAGATCCACCAAGAGAATGACTACACAAAAACTTAATAAACTTTTTATCAGAATTAAAAAAAGAAACTGATTTTAAATTATTATATATATCCTGCAATCCAATAACCATGGCTAGAGATATATGAATATTAATAGATAATGGATTCAAAATAAATAGATTACAAGCAGTAGACATGTTCCCACAAACCCACCACATAGAAGTTATATGAATGTTATATTAAAATGAAAAAAAAACTAATAAAAACATTGATCCTAACAACAATATTAATGACAATAGATCTTACGTCCAAATATTTTTTTTATAATCAAAATTATTTATATAAATCCAACTACATAAATCCTGTATTTAACCATTGAATAACTCGAGGAATACAGATAGACATATATTTAGTTATAATCATAAGTATACTAGCGATAATAATATTTATAAAATTATTACATATAAAATATATATCTCGAATTATATTTAGTATTTTGATTTCTTGAACCTTAGGTAATCTAATAGATAGAATATTTCTATGATGAGTAAGAGACTTTATATCAATATGAAACTTCCCCGTATTTAACATTGCAGACATACTTTTGAATATATGAGCTATAGTGATACTAATAAATGAATTCAATAGAAAACAAATAAAATTAAAATCATTCAATTCTAATTGAAATTACAATAAGAAAAATTAAACAAACAATATAGTTTTTATTACCAAACCATATTAAAATGACATTTGAATGAAAAATTATGTTCATATCTGAACAAGAAACAGTTTGACAAAACAATTTACCCAAAATCACTTTTATATTAGAAGAAAACACTGATAAAGAATTCAAAAGCTCAATAGCAATAGATTTATTATGAGAAAAAACAGAATTAATCAAAACTTATAAAATCTGAGATATAATCAAAGTCTCTCTAAACTTCAAAGCAAATGAATACAATTCAAAACGATACAATCGTATTTCTGCACGAAGAATAGAATGAGCTTCCAACAATACAGAAACAAGTAATTGACAAAACAATCAAATCAAACAAGATGAAGATCTACCTTTCTAAATAATTAAAACATTTTTTTGAGCTTTAATAAATTATTTTTGATATCGTTAGATATATCACTGTTTTTTAGTAAAATTTGTAAATATCAAAGCAATACAGATCAAACAGTTTTTTTTATAAAAAAATATTTATCATTTTCTTCAGTAAAATTATCAAGTTGGGACTCTCGTCGTATAGTCATCTCATCCATTTCTTTAAGCTCATTTTGATCTAGATTTCAAGAAAATACTTTATTTATAAAAGTTCCATCATAAAGGGATCAAATCTGTTTAGATAAATCCAAAAATCATCTCCATTTTTCATCATCTTGAATATATTTATAAACAAATTTCTGATAAAATAATGCTGCAAATATAATTTCTCTATCAATTTTATAGGTAGGTTGAATATTTCTATTTATTTTCTGTTTTAATTCAAAAGATCAATCTGTATTTTTAAATTTTTTGAATTGAGCATTTAATATTTCATAGGAAAAAGATAAATTTTCAGCCAGTAAATGGAGATAGTGATCTTGTATAGCATAATTATCTACAGCCATAATCAATTCAAACATTTTAGTCATTATTTTTTGCTTTTCTATAGGAGAGCTTATATCTATTTGCGATTTAAACATATTAAAATAAACCAAAAATCAATCAATAGACTTTTTCATAATATTTTCAAAAGTTTCTTTTCAATGTTCTTGACCAGCTAATTGATCTATATCTTTTATATCTCAAGTCAATCTGATTATTTTGGGGAAAATATTATAATTATAAGCAATCTTTAACGCTCTAAATGTTGCAGAAATTCACGCTTCATCATTATCAAAAAGAAAATATATATTTTCAGTATATCTCTTTAATATTTTCATATGTTCTTCTGTCAAAGAAGTTCAACAAGTAGCTACTCATATTTTAAAGCCAAATCTAGCCAACGCTATTACGTCCATATATCACTCTACTACAATCAGTTTATTGTGTAATTTTATATTTTGCTTAGCTACATTGAGTCAATACAATATTTTCGATTTATCATATGCTTTATGGTCTGCACTATTTATATACTTTGGATTCTCATTAGGATTCAAGACTCTAGCCCCAAATCATACTACATTAGACATAGTATCATAGATAGGAAACATAATTCTATTTTTAAAAAACCCATAAGAATCAGTATTTTGTCATTTTTTTGCCAAAGACGATTGTAATATATCTTCATCAGTAAATCATTTTGATTTCAAAAACTGAATCAATCAATAATTATTATCAGGAGAGAATCATACTCCAAATTCATCTATAGTATCATCATCTAATCACCTTTTTACTTTCAAATATTCTATAGCATCTTCATTTTTTGCCAACTCTTGTACAAAATATTTTTGTGCCAACTTATGTATTCTCTTTATTTTTTCTCTCTCATCAGAAAATTCTTCCATTTTTTTTGGGTTAAGTTCATATTCTCTGAGATCAACATTAGATTCTTTTGCTAATATTTTTATAGCATCCCAAAAATCAATTTTTTCTATTTCCATAACAAAAGTAATAGCATTTCATCAAATACCAGTACTAAAATCCTTAAATATTTGTTTACGAGGGGAAACCATAAAAGATGGAGTTTTCTCTTGTTTAAAAGGACTCAAACCAGCAAAATTACTTCCAGATCTTTTGAGAGGAATATATTTGGAAACTATATCTACAATGTCAGTTTTGGACAATATATCTTCAGTAAGCTGAGACATATGATAATTTAAGATATTAAAACAATAAATCAAACATAAATTATATTTATTAAACATAAATAATCTACAGTTTTTATAGTTTTTTACAACAAAAAATCAGGAGTCCAAAGACACCTGATTATTTTGATAAGAATTACATTATTATTTACTTTTATGAAAGTATCCAGAAACAAAAAGAATTCAAAGTATAATAAAAATAGCACTTACAAACAACCACCATCAATTATTTAATAAAATATACAAACCTATAACCAATAAAATAATTCAAAAAATAGAATACAGTTTCTCTTCTCAAGAAGAAATTTTCCATCGTTTACTAATTCAAGTAGCAATCTCTTTGGATTCTTTTTCTACAAACTTTGCTTCACTTTCAACAGTTTTCTTTACCTCCTGTAGTTTTTTATCAAAATTTGTTTTCTTTGTAGTAACCTTTTTTTTGGGACTTGGTTTTTTTGTTGGCATAAAAATTTATTTAGATAATAAAACAATCAATCACAATACTAATAAAATTTATAAATAATTCAATACAAAAGAATTTAATGTCCAAATATGTTTTTAAATTAAAATTTTATATGCATTACACCCAAAGGCTGTTTAACTTTTATACCATTTTTAGATCTTATAAACAGCCCTAAAGATATTATTCTCCTAACTGTAGCTATCTCATCTAAAAGACTTTTATCTACATATAATTTATTAAAAATAGGTAATGTTTTTAAATGGACAGATTCTCAATCTACAAAATCAATATTTTTAAAATTTTGCAACTTAAGATATATATATTCTGATATAAATGGCGCAAAACAAGAACATATTTTCATATAAGTTTCCATTACTTCTAGTAATGTATTATAAGCAGATATTTTATCCAAATTCATACCCGAAGACCAAAACCTTCTTCTAGATCTCCTTATATATCGATTATTCATTTTATCTACAAATCCAAGAACAGATTTAGCTGCACCATCAAGAACATAAACATCCATAAATCATTCCATTTCTATTCAGACCTTATTCAATTCAGCTAATATCCACTTGTCTAATTCATTTTCAATCTTGTAGCTTGGCAATTTGATAAATTCAAGATGATTGATATTAGCATCTTTTGAATCATCAAAAATATTAGCCCATAATTTTTTGAAGCTTGAAAGATGAGATACTATCAAAATTGTTTTTGATTTATCTATATTCAAGACATCATTATAAAATTCTATACTATCTCCCTCTGAAGCCAAAGATTCTTCAATCTTTATTTCTACAATTTTTCATGTATATTCTTTTAATATTTCTGCAAATTTTTCAGCAGTTTGGATTGTTCTTTTAGTGGGAGAAACATAAATAATATCAGGATTAGTTCTAATTACATCTTCAATCAATTTTTTATCTTTCATAGATTCTATTCATTTTGATGAAGTTTCTGAGTCAACATCTTTTCAATCTGATTCAGTATGTCCTACAAAATAAACATTAGTTCAATCAGATTTGAAATTATCTACATTAGCATAAGTCTCAAAAAAATTATAAGAATTGATAATAGCACTTGTAAAATCCTTATAAATCTGATCTACTCACTTCTCTGCAAATCTCATTGGCTCAGCTCTAACAGCAGGAGAAGATAATAAGTACAACCTATAAGCATCAGATCAATATCTTTCAAAAACGTACTTGGGATCAGGATAATTATTTAAACTTTTAGACATTTTACGACCATCTTCAGCAAGTATCATACCATTGATAATAACATTATCAAAAGAATTTTTTTTCATAATTGCATTACCTACAACATGCATTGCTCTAAACCACCCTCTAGTCTGATCCAATCACTCAATAATAAATTCTGCAGGATAAACTAAGGACTTTTTGCTTTCGACTCAAATATATCATGCTTGTCCAAATGGCATAGATCAAGATTCAAACCAACAATCCATTACTTCAGGTATCCTACGATATTCATTTCAATCTATATTAAATCGATAACTATCTACATAAGGTTTATGTAAATCTACTTCTTTATTATGATCATTATCTCGATAATAAATTTTAATCTCTCCATTGCGCAGCATAAAGTTTTTTTTCTTTTTATTGTAATCAAAATCTCTAATTTTTTTAAACATCATCAGCGTTGCTTCTGCATGAGAGACAGTAACAACAGTTTTGGTTTTAAATTTTGATGTAATATCAAGTAAATATCAATCACATCTTTTGTACATATCAAACATAGATTCTCATCATTTTCATTGCTTTACATCCTCTCGTTTCAAAATTTTACAATCATGTTCCTTGTCCTGATATTCAGGTATAAACATTTCGATTGCTCTAAAATCAATATATATATTTTTTCATATCTCAAATCTATTTTTATCTCAAGATTCAATTATATAATTATATAGTTTTCATTCATCATAAAGTTTTTGATAATTTTGCAAAACCTTTTCATATTCTTTAACTACAATTTTCATCTCAGATTTTCACAATATTTTTTCAAGGTATGGCAATATTGTTTCAAAAGCTCTAGGCAATGGTGATATAACAAATACAACATTATCTATATCTTCAGACAAAAATCTTAAATTTTCAACAAGTTTTTTTGCTTGCTCTTTTCATTCATCTACAAGATGAGCTTTGCCATAATTATCGACTAAATGTGGCACTGGAACGTTATATTCAGATTTTCAATGCCTTACAAAAACGAGCTTTGTAAGGTTTTTAGATCAATTTATAGAATTTTTCCATATTTCATCCAATGTTCATACAATCATTTTATCATCTTCATTATTGACATTTTCTCGGACAGGTAACGGAGATCATCGATATCTATTTCTAGAAATATTCCAATCTGGAGCAGAATTGAGAGTATCGCGAAATCTATTTTTTACAGTTTCAGGTACAAATCAAATATTTTCAGCATTTGGAACTGTTATTTTTGTAAGTTCTTGTTCTTTGATAAACCAAGAAGTAATTGCTTTGGATATCAATGGAGTTTCACATCTCCAACAATGAGGATAAGAATGGGAATAAGATCTCTGTCATATAAGTTTTTTTTCTTCTTTAAGTCTTGTAATTACCTCTTTATTTACATCAAAAACAGATTTCCCCTGATAATCATTTACTTGATCTGTAAATTCTCCAAAGTCATTTACAGGCATAAAAAGCCAATTTTTAGAATCTTCCCTAGGTAAAATTTTTGTAACTGCATCAAAATCCTCCATTCCAAATCCTGGCGCAATATGTACTATTCAAGTACCATCTTCTGTACTTACAAATTCTCAGCTAATAATCTGAAAAAACTGATCTTTATATTTTTGATCAATATTACTTTGATTTATGTATGGGAAAAGCGGTTCATATTTTATTCATTCCAAATCAGATCATTTCAAAACATTAATCAGAATATATTCATTACTATCCTTATAATATTGTTTAATTAGACTTTCAGCTATTACATAATATTCTTTACTACTTTTATCAAAAACCATGTAATAACGAATATCGCTACCTACAGCCAAAAACATATTACTAGGTAAAGTTCGTGGAGTAGTAGTCCATGCAAGAATATTAATATTAGCTGGTTCTTTTTGTTGCAATTTAGTAATTTCTTTAGCAAAATTTTTATGATAGTAATACAGATCAGGAAACTGATTCATAATTTCAAAACCATCATCAATGATAGTATTTTCAATCTTCACTGCAAATCACAGATTATTTTCAGATTTAATAACTTCAGCCCAAATCATTTGTGGATGTTTTTCTGGTTCCATATTTTTCGGTTCGCCTTCTATAATCACATCTACGTAATGTAAATTCAAAAGATGTCATTTTATGATTTCTTTGAAACTTCAAAGTTCAATAATTTCGTTTACCTCAACACCAAGTTCTTCTTTAATTTCTTTTTTTACGGTATCCATGATAGTAAATCATTTTTCTATTTTCCCACCAGGAAATTCATATCTTAGGCTCTTTGAGTGATAAAATTGAAGAAATTTATTATCTTGTTTGATGGCACATGTAACAACATGGACACATAAATCAGAAGTCGTTTCCGAACCTTCTCGATTTTTAATGCCACCATTTATTTTAAATTTTATAGTTATAGCCTGATCTTGTTTATCTTTGTATCAATCATTTACTTCAGAATTGGAAAGCGCAGTTGCACAACTAGGACAACATCGTTGCACTTTAAATCATTTATAAACCAGATTTTGATTATACATATTCTGAAAAACTCGTATTACCGATTCCATAAAATCCAGATCCATTGTAAAATATGCATTATCCATGTCGGCTCGTCTTCATATCTGATCAACAAAAGTTCTCCATTCTCAACTAATATTACCTACAGAAGCCCTACATTCTTCAATAAATTTTTCTACTCCTATTTTTTCCTCTATATCTCTTTTACCATCAATTCACAATTTTTTCTCTACATATTTTTCTACAGGCAATCCATGACAATCCCATCACCAATCTCTATTGACCCTATATCACTTCATACTTTTGTATCTAAAAATAGTGTCTTTCATTGACGAAGTCAATCCATGTCCAAAATGTGGAGTTCAAGACGCAAAAGGAGGTCAATCATATGTTGTTGATTGTAATTTATCTGATCTTTGATCAACAGATTTTTTAAAGATATCATATTTTTTTCGATATTCGAGCATACTATTTATCAAATCTTTCTGGTTCATATTTTCAAAAAAATAATAAAAACATCGTTCACTTATAAAAAAAGATTAATCACTTTCAAGAATAAACAAAACAATTTTTTAGAATTTTAGTCATTATCACAATACTCAAACAAATTTAATCTCATCAATAGCATATTATATCACATAATATAGATAATGTAAATTAAAATTTAATAAACTAAACTAAGCTTTTGCAAATTTCACAACAAGGTATATAATTTGAGTGTAATAACTATCTACAAAAATTATAAATTTTATTTTATATAATAATCCATGGAATCACAATCTGTATCTAGACGAGAAAGTACATTCAAATTTCTTGCGGCTATATTTATTATAACTGTATTTTTTTATGTATATTTCCAACTATGAAATCAAATTACCAAGCAAAGGATCAAAAACAATCAAGAAATACTAAAGCAACAAAATATAGAACTAGAAAAATATAAACAGACTACTTGATATAACAAATTATATCTCATAAGAGAACTGGAAAATTCATCACAATCTATGCCATGGTCAGAACACATACCCAAAATAATATCAATATTAGAAGATCTAAAGTCAATAAATTCATGAAGTGAATCTATTATTTTATCAGATTTCAAAGTAAATTTAAATGAAATTAGTTTAAAATGAAAAGTATCAAATTTAAGATTACTATATTACAATTCTCCATCTGGGAGTTTTAAATCACTTATAGATAGATTTGAAGATTTAGATTTTATAGAAAATATGGAAATAAAAACTTATGATAAAACGTGAGAAAGATATTTTGAGTTTGTTTTAAATGCTAAAATAAAGTCCAATGAAAAATAATAATATAATAGAAAACATTCTAAAAAAGTCCAAATCTTATCTACAAGTAGAAGATGAAGAAAAAGTTGAAATGGGACAAATCAGGATAGTGTCTATAAGATATAGAATATACTCAATAATAATGACCATATTGATACTAATATGAATATTCAATTATGCACTTCCCAAACAAGAGGTTTTTCAAAGTTCCAAACAAAACCTAGAATCGATAAAAACAGAAGTGAAAGATTTTTGAAATAAACAGCAAAAATTACAAGCAGATATAGATCTTTCTTTGAAGATAGAAAATTGAGAAAACGCAATATTAGAGTGCATAAATAATCAGCAATGATGTGAACAAATAGATCCTGAAATCAAGAAAAATTTTTCAGAAGCTGTTTCATATCTACAAGCAAACAGTCTAACTAGTGAAAAAATGACTGTAGATGAAAAGTTGATTCTTAAAAATATAAATGAATATTTGACAAAAGAAAATTTTACAGGATCAGCAAAGAATTGAGAAATAAATAATATTGGAATCTGAGATCCTACAGAGTTCAAAAATAATCTATATTACGTAAATGTATATTTGAATATAACTTTTGAAAATAAAGATACTCTACTATCATTTATACACAATATAGAAAGAAAAATAAACCCACAAACAGATTTGCGTATATTGTACAAGATTGATGAAATATCTTATGATCTTATGTCTTATGAAAAAGAACAGAATGTAGATATATATTTAAAAGCATTTTATTATAAATAAAATCAGTAATATAAAATGGAAAAATCAAATAAAAAATACAATACAAATCTGATAGACAAAGCTATACTTTCATTTTTACGTGAAATGGATAAATGAACTTTTTGAAGCAAAGAAAAAGTTATATTTTTTAGACAATTATCATATTTAATAAATTGATGAGTAGCATTATCTGAAGCTATGAAAATAATAGAAAGCAGTTCTGATAACTATTCTGTAAAAGAAATATCCAAAAATGTAAATCATTATCTGATACAATGAAAGGAACTATCATATGCTTTCAATAGACTACCAGATTATTTTGATGAGAAAGATTATAGTATAGTCAAAGCTTGAGAAAGATCATGAAATATAGTACAAATACTAAAGTCCCTTGCAGATGAATACACTTATATGAATGAAATCAAAAATAAATATATGATGGCTTTGACTTATCCTACTATACTAATAGTAATAACCATAGTAGCTATGATATCTTTATTTGCATTTGTTTTGCCATGAATTTTTGAAATAGCAAATAGCTTTGAAAATGTTAAATTACCAAGGGTTACCGTTATATTAAAAAATATAGCAGATTGAACAAAAGAAAATCGAAAATGAATAATGCGAATCATAGTATCGACTATAACTATTTTATTAATTTTTTCATCTACAGATACTGGCAAAAAAAAGCGATTTTCAACTTTATTAAAAATCCCATTATTTGGTAAATTAACAAAATATTACTATTTAATAAAACGATGTAGATATACCAGGATTATGTTGGAATCATGAATGAATTATATAGAAACTTTTCAAATACTCAAAGACATATTAAATATACCAATATATCAAAATATGATAGAAAATACTCTAATATGACTTCAAAAATGAGAAACAATATACGAAACTATTAAAGATCAAACATATTTGATACCAAGTAATGTTTCAGCTCTTATAAAAGTATGAGAAGAGACTGCTAATCTACAAAGTTCATTAGACAATGTTCTTAGAATGTATGAAGAAGAATTAGACAACAATATCAATCGTCTTGCAAAAGTTATAGAACCGGTTATATTGGTTTTTATATGAGTTGTTATAGTTATTATAGCTCTGGGAGTGTTTTGACTTATATTACAAATAATGGAATGAGTATGAGTATAATAAAGCATAAAAAAATAGGCAAATATAACATCAAATCATGATTTACTCTGATAGAAATAATTATAATATTGGTTGTAATAAGCTTAATTTTGTGAATGACAATTTATTTTGGATCAGAAAATATATTTAAACTAAAATACAAAACAGCTAAAGAAGAATTTACATCAGCATTTAATTGATTTTATAGCAGCTCATTAGAATCCAACTATATAAAACAAAATCGTTTCAATACATTGAATTTAGAAATATTTTCATGAAATAATTCAATTTTTTATTCATATATTTGAGATAATTATATTTATACTGGCAAAAAAGAAATAGATATTATTCAAACCAACAATATAAAGGTCGACTGAGCTTCAAATCAAAATAAGGCTACAATAGAAATATCTCCATACAAATTATGATGCACTATAAAAGACCAAAACAATAATACATGAACAAAATTAGATTTTCAAATCACTATAAATCAAAACACAAAATATTGTATGTATATACTTTCACAAAATTGTAAAATCATACAGGAAATTTGTTCAAATTAAAATCAAAAACAAAATGACTTAATCTTGAATATAAAAATACAAACCTTATATTACCTTTGAACTATTGTTTCATGCAATGAAAAATAAAGTTTATAGATAATATAAATCATGAAAAATAAGTGATTCACCTTAATAGAAATAATTATAATAATAGCTGTTTTTTCAATATGAATAATGGCAGTTTTTTATTTAATTACAAATAATTTACAAAAATTAGATGATACAAAAACCAAAAATATAGCAACCTTTTTAGCCAAAGAATGAATTGAACTAGTATTCAATGCTAGAGATGCTAACCTTGCCAAAGAACTAAATCGAAACTGTATATTTACAGATCCTCAAAATATAACTCCTCTCACTCAATTTTGCGATTGAACATTCGCTTCTGGGACTTTATGAAAATATTTACAAATATGACTAGAACCAGACAAATATCCCAAATTTAAATGGACAAACTCCAATAATTTCCAAGATAATAGACTATACTACCATTCATGAAATATAAATTGAAATACAATTTTTTGGTACAATCACAACAATACCGATTGACAAACAACTATATTTTCGAGATATATAGTACTTACTTGAATAATAGAATTGTGACAAATATTACCAACTGATAAAATAATTAAATTAGAATCTCATGTAATGTTTAGCAAATGATCCAAGACATGAGAAATTGTTTTAGAAAGTTTTATAGGAGAATATTAGCCAAATGAACAAAGCCAAATGATTTACACTAGTCGAAACAATTATAGTACTTGTGATAATATGAATTTTATCTATTGTTTTGATGAAAACATATACTTTTATTTCTCAAATATCATTTAGGATAGAACAAGAAAAAAAAGTTACACAAGAAATCTTATTTATATCTCAAATAATACAAAATTTTTCTGACAGAAATAGCATAGATTATGACAAATATCATACCAAGCTATGAACATGATTTCTATCAATCAAAAAATGACTTACCAAGATACTATATCTAAGCTGACAAGATTGAAATATTGAAATATATAGTACATGAACTTGCTTAGATCCATGAATAAGTATAGATTTTTTAACATGATGATATCAATGTCATTTACAGGTAAATAATAATTGACAAATAGTCGATATAAGCAATCCCAAAACTACATATTTATCTCAAGTTATATTCAAAATAGTACCATATGATTCCCCTCAAAATTATATTAATTGAATATCAACCTGTACAAACTATATAGGATGCATACACAAGCCATGATTTTTTATTATATCCAAAGCCTATTCTATCACATACAATCAGCATCGATACAATAGAATAAATATCCCTATACAACAATTTTTTAATTCAATAGATAACAATGACTAACAATCATGAGTCAAAAAAGATTAATAATAAATGAAATATAAGTATTTTGGTTCTTTTTATATTGATAGCATCTTCATTGATTTGAATATTAAGCACCAATTATATTAGAGAATTGATGGAATACAACAATATAATACATGGATATTACAAATCATATTATTTATCCAAAGCCTGATTGGAAATATCTTTAACCCAGATACAAAACAACTGAGTCTGATTTGAAAATACTATAAATACATGAGACGATATTGTGCAATCAAATTTTTTATGTAAAAATTGTAATCTTTATACAAGCATATCTTGAAATTCTAATTCTTTTTCTCTAAATACACGGACTGATACTTGATGCAACAATCCTATATCATTAAATACATGACAATCATTTATATTACCTTTATTTAGACAAATAAATTTAGGCACAAACTATGATAAATTGATCAACAGCCCAACTTATAAAAATATGGCAGATAAATTACCAAACATAAAATTAAAAACACCTTCTCCAAACAAAGAAATAACAATATGAATAATCATAATGTCATGATCAGATATATTACAAGATTGAATATTTATAAAAACTTGATCTACAAACAATCCAAATATAATCAACGATTTTAAAAATTCATTTGAAGTTTATTGATCCAATATACCAATATGATTAAGCAACCTATCTAATGAATATAAAAAACATTCATCATTGTTAAAAAGCTTCATTATATTATGAAACACCAAAGAATTTCAAACCTCAATCAATTTTTGTGTAGATATACAACCAACACTTTGAATCAACGAATATCTACCAACAAGTACATTTTATATAAAAGGTATATGAAAATACTGGACCAAAACTATATCATTAGAGTCATTTCTCAAACAGCCAATTCCAGATTTCTTATCACACACATACCTTTGATTATAAAAAAAATCTCCTCAATAAAGAGAAGATTTTCTATTTAATACTTCTTTATATTTTTACGTTTAAAGTTTTCACATCAAATCTCAAAGTTTACTTTCTTGTTCTTTTTTGGCTTCTTGTGACAATTCTTCTCTATCTACAGTATCCAAAACAGCTTTCCATCTAGTTATTCTCATTGATCTTTCCTGATCAATAGCATTCTTTTCATTTTCATCTTCAGCTTTTAGAGCATGTAAATTCATTTGTTCTTCTACATATATTTCATACAATCTCAATACTTGAAAAGACCACAATTCTGAAACAGTTTTTACGACACTTTGATCTCCACTTTTTACTGCAATATAAAGTTCTTTTCATCATTTATCATTATCTTTTTTGATTTCATAATCACTAGAAAAAGATCAAATAACAAGTTTTTGCAACAAATCCCAATCAAAATCATCTTTCAACTCTTCTGGATTGATATAGTCTAAACCAGGGAACAAAGAAAGATATTCTTTATACCAATCTTGATCCTTTATTCATCATCTAATTTCTCCAAACAATTTTTCATATTTCTCTATTATCTGTTTCTTATCCTCTTTCTCTCTAAGTTCTGAAACAAATGCTTGAAAATCAAATAGCATTTTTATTTATTATAAAATAAATATAAGTACAAAAATTATAAACAGCATAACCAAAATATATCTAAATATATAAACATTTCAATAGAATTTGTATCCACAACTATAGGAGTTATATCTGTAATTCATCCTTCGAATTATCATTAGCTGGGAGATTAGTTTCATCTACCCCAAGTCAGAGTCTTGCCTGCATTTCAGCATCGACAAATTCTCTTTTTCTTCAATATCTTTTTGCAGAATATTCTTTTAGAATTGGTACTATCTTTTTATTTTGATAGTCTTTTGAATATATCATATTCATACTAAAAACACGAGTTGTAGAATTGTTTATATTTAGTTTTATATAAGCTTTGTAATTAGCTATACCAACAATATCCTGTCATCAAAGTACAGGAGCATATTCTTTTTCAAGAAATTCAGCATCTGGCGCTCAGACTTTAAATGATTGCATAGTTCAGACGTTACCAAAGACAGCAGCTTTAACATCATTTTTTCATCATCCAGAATCTCCAAGTCACTTAGGAGGATCCAATTGAGCAATATATTGATGAGCCATTATCAGACACAATCTATACTTTCTAGCCTCAGAAAGGATATCTGCAAAAGTTCAAGATACAAAATTTTGGAATTCATCCACGTACAAATAAAAATCTTTTCTATCCTTTTCATCCATTCTAGCTCTTCACATAGCAGCAGTATATATCTTGGACACAATAATCATACCCAGCAATTGAGCATTCATTTCTCATATTTTACCCTTACTGAGATTTATAATCAATATCTTTCTATTATCCATCACATCATCAAACTTAAATGCTGATTTTGTCTGTCATATAATATTTCTAATAAGTCTATTGGTATTAAAAGATACAAATTTAGCAGAAAAATATGGTATAATTTCTTGTTTTTCTCTATCTCACATAGCATTAAATGTTTTTTCTCGCCAATTTCTGACTACAGGATTTGTCACTTTTTTGACTTTATATTCTCTATATCATTCATCCGTAAACAATCTTACAACATCCAAAAGAGTTGGTCTATCATCAAAATCTTCCAACAAAGTCAGACTTCCATATTTAAAATATTCTTGTATTCTAGGACCAAATATTTCAGGACCAAACATTTTGATAAATATTTCTGTAGCATCATTTACTACCCTGTCTGCTTCATCAAGGTTATTTATCTCATATAAGTTCAATCACATAGGCCTATCTTCATCTCAAGCATCAAAATATACGACATCTTTAGCTCTTTCTTTTGGTATATATGCCAATACATCTTCGGCCAAATCTCCATGAGGATCAATCAAACATATTCAATCACCATTCCAAATATCTTGCCTAGCTAAAGTTTGTAAAAATACAGATTTTCATGTACCCGATTTTCATATACAATAATAATGCCTTGTCCTATCATCTCTTTTCATATATACTGGAGTTAGAGAGTTTCTATATATATTTACTCACAACAAAACTCAATTTTTATAAAGTTTATATCAAGTATAAGATATCTCCTTATATGTTTTAACAAACTTTTTTCAGTTTTTTTCTATTATTTCTTTTCACTCAATAGATTCTCATTTATATTCTTCTATAGGCTTCAATACTTCTTCTTTTGAATTTCAATTACCAATAGCTCGATGATCTCTATAATCAGATTCCAAAATTTTTGAAAGTTTTCAATCCTTATATTTTTCTGCCAACAATCATCACATCACATAACCATTTTCAAGATCTAAAGACATATTTGGCAAATCAGAAGGAGCCGCCAATACTTTATATTGCATCCATTCAATTATAGTAGAACGATTGTATAGTCAATCAGGGAAATGGAATAAGGATGTTAACTGATTTACAGAAAAATAAGCATATTTGAAAAAAAATCATGTCAAATAAAATCTTGCAGCTATAGCCCAAAGTGGCCTAAAAATAAATCAAAACATATCATGTTTGGTAAGTGCTTCATCAAGTTGATTGGAATATTCATCTCAATAAATATTATAGGCACTGACAAGATTATCTATATTAGAATCTACGTTTAATTTAGAATCAGATGATGTAATCAACATCAATCACGATCTAAAAACTGGCAATCATGCTTCTTCTCATATAGCGTTCATAGCATCTTCTTTTGATTTTACCATACGTACCATTGTAACATTATCAGCATCACCAGACGATCAAGCTAAAAGTTTTTTTGATGGTCAAAAAAAGAGAAATCCAAATATTTTCCATGGCATAAAAATATAATGCCACCAAGGAGTATCTTTAATATCAAGATTTTTATAAAGTCTATCAGCAAATTTTTTCATTTTCTCATTAAACTTTGATCATACAGGTTTTATCGGCATCAAAATAGTAACTGTATCGGTAGTTTGTACCTTAGCTATAGCATCTATAATATTATTTATAGGATCATCTGGCATCAACTTAAACATCTTTATTGTATATATTGGATCTTTTTTTGGCTCTAGCACTGTTATATCGCTATATTTTTTGGAGAAAAAATTTGGTTTTTTTACACTCTCTATTGAACAATCTGAAAATTGTGAAGATATAGCTCATTCTACTACTTTCATATATTCTGGGAATGTTCATACTATAAAATTTAAAGTTCATCATTCATAATGATACATCATAATTATCTTTTGTTTAGAAAAAAGAGTATACATCATAGTGTCTCGTGTACTTAATTCCTTCACTTTATGGAAATGCATATAAACTTGTGACATACGTCATATTTTTTCTTTCATATCTTTAGCTAGTTCTTTGGATTGTTCACGTCACAATTTATCATCTCATTTTGGTAAAATAACCTTTAAATACACAAATCTGTTTTCATTCACAAACGAATAAATATATCTCAATCCATATCTTACAACATTCCATATCAAGTACACAAAAATCAAAGATAATATTCAAATGAAAATAGAATTACCAATCTGGTTGAAAGAAACCCCAAACAATCAAATATCACTTTCTATATTATTTTTAGATACAGTTTCTGTAGTTTCAAAATATGAATTATTAGTTTCTTCTAGGACCAAAGTTCCACTTTTATGATCCTGTTGTATTTGAGCAATCGAAGATTGTATTTTACCTAGTCATCACATTACAGAAATACAATCTGCTTTATTTTTTCACCAAGCAGATGTAGTTAGTTTAGATATATTTTGTTGTTGCGAAAAATCTTGCACAAGTTGATTAGCAAGCATATTTTGACACTGCTCAAGAGATATTGTCATAAATCCTCAAAATAATAAAACACATTCAATTATAAGCTAAAAACAACATTTTGTCAAAAAAACCAATCATAAATCCAAATAGGTCTTACGTTTTATAACAAAAGATATATAGTTTTTGATCTTTAAAAGTTTCAATAATCAAATATTTATTAAATCATTTATGCCTAAATTTATCTTAAACAAAGCAAAACACACAAAAAACTTACTTAAATAAAAAATATAAGTAACTATAATATAAACATACAAATAATTTGAAATTTATGAATTTAAATTCTTATTATCTTTATTAGAGCCTAATATTTCTAATAAGATATCTTTGTCATTCCATTTCTTTTTTCAAAAATTTGTAAGCTGTACAGTTTCATGTCACTTACCAGCAAACATTACCAAATCTCACTTTTTTGCAACTTCAGTAGCAAATTTTATAGCAAAATATCTTTCTGGTATTATATATAATTCTTTTGATTTGTTATCAAAATCTCTTATCTTTTCAGTCAATTGATCAATAATTTGTATTCTATTCTCAGTATCGGGATCATCATCTGTAGCTATCATAACATCACAATAATTATAAACTATACTTCACATTTCTGGTCTTTTCAATTTATCTCTATTGCCAGGAGCTCACCAAACTACAATCAATCTTCAATCTCCTTTTATATTTTTCAAAAATGTCAGAGTTTTTTCCAAAGCATCAGGAGTATGTGCAAAATCAACAAAATAATTTATTCAGTCTTTTTCTACAGACTCCATTCTACCAGATACTCAACCAAAAGACTCAATAGACAAAATTGCTTGATCTATATCCAATCATATGTGTACAGCGACACTAATTGCTCAAAGAATATTATAGACATTATAAGCACCAGGAAGATGTGTAGATACATGATAAGGTTTTCATAGATATATCACATCAAACTCTGTACCATCCATAGATTCTATTATATTTTCAGCTTTCAATACAGCAGAATTATTTATTCCAAAAGTAATTTTTTTATCAAAAGACATAGACTCAGATCGTTGTCTAGATATTTTATCATCTGCAGAAAAAACTGCATATTTATCTGTTTTTTTATTTTTCAAAACAGACTTAAATAGCTTCTTTTTTGCATTTATATAATTATTAAAATTTCAGTGATAGTCCAAATGATCATGAGTCAAATTGGTTATCATAGCAAAATCAAAATCAATTCATTCAAATCTATATTGATCTATACCATGAGAAGAAACTTCCAAAACAGCTATTTTGCATCATTTAGATTTAGCTGTTGCCAATATCGATTGCAAATCAAAAACATCAAGAGACGTCATTTTTTTTTCATTTACAATTTCTTGATTAGCAATTTTTATGACAGCTGTACTAATCATAACTGTTGGTCATACAGTATCATTCAACATTTTGTGTATAATATTAACTGTAGTTGTTTTTCAATTGGTTCACGTCACTCAAATAATAAAAAAATCTTTTGATGGATATCAATAGATAAAATTTGCCATATGTCATATAAATCTTTTCCATGCTTGATACAAAAAACTAGTCTTTACAACGCTGTATATCTTATCATAAGATATTATATTTTTAATAAATTCTTTCATAAATTGTCTTAATTTTTAAACAAAAACATACTAATAATAAAAAAGTGTTTTTCAATTTATAATTTATCATTTACAATATTCCAAGCTCAAACTATTGCAGCAGTTTCAGTTCTCAAAATAGTGTTTCCAAGATGTCTAATTTCAAAATTATTACCAAAACTTTGATAATCTTTATCCGTCAATCATCATTCTGGTCATACTAATCAATAAATTGATACCAAATCAGCTTTGCTTAATTGTTTAATTGTATTTTCTTTTTTATCAAAAATAATAAATTTCTTATTTCAAAGAATGCTTTTCAACTGATCTACAAACCTTATTTCTGGCAATATCCATCACCAAGATTGTTCTACTGCTTCTTTAGATATTTTATTTAATCTATCATATTTTTTGGTATTAAAATTTTTGATTACAGATCTATCTGATGGCCAAAATATTATTTCAGAAATAGAAAGCTCGCTAAGCTTTTGAACTATTATTTCTATTTTATCTCGTTTATTTGGCATAGCTACAATCATTCCCCTAAACCCATCAAAAAAAACTCTATCTATAATACTGACAACAGATCATATAAGTTTTTTATTATCCCAATCTAAGATTTTTACTTCATATCTACATTTTGGATCCAATTTTTTTTGTACAAAAAAACTATATCATATCTTAGATCTAAGGACATTTCTAAGTTGATATAAAATAGACTCATCCTCTATCACAATATTATTTTTTTTTAACTCAAAATCACAGATAAATAACTGCATAAAAACATAAATATATAAAATTTAAGGAGTTAATTGTATATCAATATTGTTTGAAAACTCTATCCATGCAGGATCTACAATCTCTATAACAAAACTTCTATCATCTATAGTTCTCAAAATCATTTTATCTGACTCTTCAAATAGGTCTTTTATATTACATTCATATATTTTTATAGCAGGATTTATATTTATATTTTCTTTATTTGGATAACTAACTACGTTCATTTGAGTAAAACAATTTACTCACAACTGTCAAAAATCATTTTCTACATTAGTTGCAGCAAATGAAATATTCATTGAAGGGAAAAGTATTTTATATCATCTCGTACTAGAATTAAATTCTAAAGGGTTTTCCAGATTTATAGGAAATTGTTTAACATTTGGATCTCGATCCAAAATGGTTCATTGAGCAACAGGAGATTCTTTGGATTCTTGTAATCTAAATTCTTTCAAGACTACATTTCATATAGACAAGGGATCCAAAAATAAATCGCAAAAAACATTTCACGAAATATAAGTTCATTTAACATACAACATCAAATTATTGCCTTCTGCTTTTATTTCATAAGATGGATTCTCCAATTTGATATCTCATTTTGCACAAATATTTCAAATATTAGATATTACATAATTATTTACATAAGATCTATTAATCAGTATAATGTAATCTGAAAGTTTAATCAATTCAGATTCTGGTACATCATTTATAAAATATCAAAACACAATATCATTTGCAAAATACCAAGAATTTATAGATTGTAATTTATAAAAACTTACAGACTTGGAAGTTGTAAAATCTTTATCTGCAGATTTTGAAAATGTATCATTTAATATACGACAATTTTGATCAGGATTAGCTGTATTGCATTTAAAATAAGATATATCTATAAGCTGATTATTGTCTAAGCTCCTAACAACTATATTGGAGTTGGATATACTATCTATAGAATAACTGACAAAAAATTCTTTATCAAAAAATATTCAGGCCTGAGGTATATATTGTCATGTAGAAACAATATTTTCTATTTTTGATACAACACTTCCACTTATATTATCTACCTCTATTATAAAAATATCTCAAACAATCTTTTCTATTTTTCAATATATCTCAATATCGCCATTGTAAGATCCCAAATCAATAGTTCTACTTTTCAAACCAAAGACTTCTCATTCAAGAGTATTGATCGTATGTGTATAAGAAATCAAATCTCAATCAGAAAACATTTTTCAAGAAAAATTGACAGACTGTCATATCGTATATTGAGAATCCAGCACTTCCACCAAACTTCAAGTATTTGTACTAAATATGTTTTTTATATTATCATACTTTTGAAATAGTATAAACATCAATACAACAACGGTCACAAGTATTATAAAAAAAGTTGAATAAGAGACTCATTTCTTTTTTGGATTTAAAGACTTTTTTGGTTTGTATACTGTCTCATTCATTTTCTTGGTAAAATAATCCATCTTCTGTTCCATTTAACAAAATTAAAATATAAAATAGCATCTAAAAATAAACAAAAAACTATTAAAAACAACGGTAAAACACATACTACACAAATAAAAACAAACAATGTCAATAACTGATAGTGCAAATAAAACAAATTTTTGGATTTTAAACGGTTTTAGACTATAATAAAGTTAGATTTTAATCAATATCCTATCCCAATGAACTGAGAAACAAACAATCTCGAATCATCAATAAATATATTTTGAATACAATGAGATCAAATACGATTTTACATTATAAAAATCTTTTGATGAGTGATAGCAATAGTTATAATGCTATTGATATCCAAGATAGTAGCATGAATAGTCAAAAGAAATATATTAAAAAATGATTCTATAACAGATAGCAAACATATAGATAAAATAGCATCATTGATATGAAATATAGTCTTTTATGTAATGGTAATTTTTTCATTATTTATAGGATTTGAGATAATGTGATTTAATGTATGATTGATATTGTGATGAGTATCATTTGGTGTCTGATTGGCATTCAAAGAAATATTATGAAACATGATAGCATGAATCATGGTACTTTATACCAAAGAATTCAAACTTTGAGATATAGTAGAAATCAATGCTGATCAAGTATATTTTGGTAGAATAGAAGAAATTACAATCAGATATACAATCATAAGAACTTTGGATCTAAGAGAAGTTATTATACCAAACATGACACTAATATCTGTCCCTATCAAAACTTTTAGTTCAGAAGACCTGGTAAAACTCAATTTTATAATATGAATACATTATGATTCAGATGTATCACAAGCCATACAAGTAATAATAGATGCAATAAATAGTTTTGAATTTGTAAAAGAAAAAGAAAATACAAAAGTTTTTGTGACAAACTTTGGAGCTAGTTCAATCGATCTCAAATGATTATTCTGTTTTGATCCCAAATGTGGATTATTGACAGACTATGCGATATGAGCTATCAATGAAAAAATAAATAATGCTTTCAAACAAAACGGAATACAAATACCATACAATATGGTTACTCTCACATTTGAGAATCAAAAAGACAAAACAACAACTTTCAATAATCTAAATACACAACAATGATAAAGCAACTATTACAGACAATGTTGAATTATATCTCTGAAAATTGGCTATATATAAGCTGAAAAATTTTTCTTACTTTAATAACATTTTTATTGATACGGATATTAATCAAATGGATAACCCAAAGAATCAAAGCTAGAATAGAAAGGAACTCCACTCAATCAGACGAAAAATATACCAAAAAAATATCCAATCTCATATGAAATATGATATTTATATGATTAATGATATTCAACGTATTGATTATATTTGGAATAATGTGATTTGATGTAGCTATACTCATGTGATGATTATCACTTGGTATATGATTTGCCATGGAAACAACTATTGGCAATATGGTTTCTGGAGTTATGATACTAACCAACAAAAAAGTAAAATTATGAGATTTCGTAGAGATGACCTGATCGCTAAAAATAGTAGGGACTATAGATGAAATCAATATTAGATATACAGTAGTCAAAACTATAGATAAAAGAAGAGTCGTTGTCCCTAATATGAAATTAGCAGCTACACCTATCAAAACATTAAAATCTGAACCACTCATAAGATGAGAAATTGAATTTATCTTACCTCGTCATATAGATATCAATCAAATCAAAGACCTACTTACCAAAACCATAAACTGAGAAGATAAGATATTATACAAAGAATATACAAATGTATTTGTCCAATGACGAGACTATCGTTGAATACAATTTAAATGATTTTTCTTTTATGATCCCCAGTGATGAAGAACAAAATTTGTAATGGCATCATCTCTTAGGATAAAATTACATAAAATTTTCAAAGAATACTGAATCTCTATACCATACCAAAATATAACAATAACCACAGAATAATAATTATTTTTTTATAAAAAAACTCCTGTCAAAATAACAGGAGCTTTATTGTAAATTAGTAAGTTTAACAATCATGCTTTTTATAAACAACCATTCGACATGTACCATATCTCCAGTTGGATGAGTTTGATTCTACTTTTAATCTTGTTCCAAAATAATTTTCCTTACCATAAGAAAAATCAAACAATACCAGACTAACCTTTTTTGCTAAGTACTTGAGAAGTCTGATTAAAATTTTGCATCAAAACTATCACATCTTCCCAAAATGAAACATGTATTCTCAAAAAATTATGAATCAAATAACTAAAATTAATTAATCTATCTGCTTGTAGTTCAGCAACTGGATTGGTATACTGACATATAGCAAAAGCTAAAGCATTTTGATCAATTATTTCATCTTTAGCAATTTCTTTGGCAGGATCAGTCATAGATATATATTTATTTGATTCTCCAGCAGAATCCAAACTATCTCAATAGCACAACACACTTTTTTGTAGATTATCTACAAATATTTCTTCTGTTCTTTTTTGAATCTCTAGTGGTTCATTATCAAACAATGATTTCAAAGATGAGCTTATACTAAAAGAAAATATTTTAGAAAATTTATTTTTTGTTGTAGAACTCTCTAGAAACTCTTTAGTTTTTTTGCTTACAAGTAATTCTCCAGAATTTCTAAGACCAACTAATATAGAAAGAATTTCATTATATATTTCCTCTATACTGTAAGCTGTTTTGCCATTTTTAGAAAATCCACGATTTTGGACAGGGACCATACAAAACTTGACTTTGAATGCTCATGCTTTGACTATATCACCATAAGAAGTATGTGCAAATGCAGGACTAGCAAACTCAGTACAAGTACATTTGACTATACATATAGCTTTGTCAGCTATAGACAATCCAGCACACTTATCTATACACGATTGTATAGCCTTCTGAGAATCAGGCTCATCTATATTTGCCAAACTCTCTACTTGTTCATATATATCTTGCAATACTTCATTTTTATCTCAGGTCAATTCTACTGATTCTCATCCAACAAAACTATAGTTTCATGTTGTTATAGATGTAGTTGCTCATTGTGTATTTATACTTATTTCTTCCAATATTTGTTCTAGATACTCTTGGACTTCCAATCAAGTAGATATTTCTTGTTGTGATGATTCAGGTTGGTTTTCAATAACACATATATTTCAATTCAAAAAGTTACTTTGATCTTCCAAATTTTTGGAGTATGAACTTGAAGCTGTCTTTCACAAAAAGTTTTCCAATTCTTCATCAAATATTCATTCATCAAAGACAATATTAGTATCATCATTCAAAATATATTCAGGATCAATCACTGATCATCAATTCGTATTAGTTCAACTTGTTGCTCAAGAAGTACCACTTTCAAAATCTCAAGGATTATATGGAGAGTACCAATCTATTTCAAGATTATAAGGAGTGTAAACTTGATAATTAGGCAAACTATCTACAGTAGGCATCTGATAATACAGCACTTCTGGAGGATCTTTGACAACTTCAAACAAAATTTTACCTACAATATTGATATCATATAATAAATCATAGTCAGCATCATCTATTTTACCATTCCAAAACAAATCATCGCCAAGATTGATTTGATCAAAAGTATTTATACTATTGAAGTTTGTATACATATTTAAATATAGTTCATTAGCTTTATTGGAACAAGTTTTGGTGATATATGGACTATCCTTATAGTCATAAATATCATAAAGACATGACATAAACACATGACAAGATTTCAAATAATCTGCATCATTGGGATATTCAGGTTTGATAGTATAATGATTGCTAATATTTTGTTTAAAAGATCTTTTGAAACTGTTATTAGAAAAATACAAAATATTCAACATATCGCTTTTGGTCAACTCACAAGAAGCTTTTTCCTTTTTCATATGAGACAAACTCATATTGATTGCATTATCCATTGCAGATACTTCATTTGTTCTAGATACATTCAAAGATTTGTAATACAAATCACTCACAATTGCTTTTCATCATATATTACTGATATAATTTTCATCTGTCAATTTAGCATTAACCTCAGCCAAAAAGTCTCATATATATCATCATTGTACAACAAAAACACCAAGTCACCAAACTCATATAATATAAATAAACTTTATAAAATTATTTATCTGTCTGTACATTTCTAAGTTTTCAATATAAAGTATAAAGCGGAGTCACTATTTTATACAAACTTTTATCTCTCAAATTCAACAAATCCTCTTGATACATCATAAATCCCACATGTAAAGGAAATGTAAAATTCAATTCATTCAACATTTTCATAGACAAAGATATTGCCTTTTGACTAGCATTGACCGCTCTATTGAACTCATAAGCTTGATTGATTAGATAGCTACTAGCCAACTCAGAATTTTTATGATATTCCAAAGGAGCTAAACCATTATTTTGTCGTATAGCATTATTATAATATCTCACAAACAAAGCATAATACAAAAATTCATTATAAACCAGATTGATATAACTACGTTTCAATTCAAATCACGGTTCAAATAAACCACAGCGCAAGACATCATATCCATATTTCTTATAAGATTCTTTACAATCATCGCCTGTTGTATTTAAATTATTATAATTCATGATTTCCAATCATTTCAAAAGCTTGGCAGATCACATGACATAGTTTTTCATAGTCTTGCAAAGTTTTGGATATTTTCATTCAGTAGGATCACAAAATTTTATTGCAAATTTATCTAATGCATATTGATCTATTTGAGTTTCGATTATTTTTTCAAAACTTGGATCTGTCAGTCCATATATTCTAGCCTGTTGAATAGAAAAAATATCATTCAATAAAGCATCAAATACTCTAGGAATATGATAAGTCAGATCACAATATCTCAAACTAGAACCCAAACTAGAATTTGGATCACAATAATCAATATCATTATCATTACTATAATTGATTATTCACAAATCTTTAAAAGATGTCTTCAAAAAATATCAATCAGATCATCAAGTAAATTTAGCATTAGATTCAGATTCAAAAATAAAATCAAAATCAGAGCTAATATTATGACAAATCAAGTAAACAAAAGCAGAATCTTTTGCTGAATAGTAAGAATTTTCAGCAGCAATAGTCAATCAAGCTACAGAATTATTTAATACACTTTTACAATAATCATATATTACTCATTTCATTGTTTGAGATGGTTTTTCTGGCAAAGAGACAGCTATTTCTTCAGAATAAATTGAAGGATCAAAAGGTAAATTATCCAAACTATATCAAAAAGATATCCACATAATCAGATTTATAATTCAGAATATAATTTTTGATAATAGTTTTTTCATTTATATTAAACAATAATTAATAAACATTTTTTACAATATAATATTTAGCTATTGATTTATTTCATTGCTCCCCAATGGAGCAAAACATCCATCTACTCATTTATTTGAACATTGGATCTCACATACATTACCTAGATTTTTGACTATATTTTTATCCTTTGTTCATATTATATCTATCACCTTACGTATATTATTACCAATTAGAGTATATAGATGTAAATATCCTGCAGTATCATTAGATGATAACATTAGTAAATTTTTTTGCTGCTGTGAATCAACAATTTTTATAGTATCTTCAATACTATCGATCAAAGTTAAATTGAGTTTTATATATTTATCTGCGTCTCATTGATTTATAGAAGCTTCCAATAGATCAGCATTTGCTTTTAATTTTTCTCTATCTGCTTTTTTTTGTTCAGCAGCTTTTTTTCTAGCTTCTTTTTCTTCAGCTTTGGATTGAGCAGCTTCTCGCTCTTGTTGTGTAGGTGGTCATACAAAATCTTTAGTAGATTTTTTTTTAAGAGATACGCTCAATACATCCCTCAATGATATTCATTGTTGTTTAGTCAATTTGCTCGTATCTATACCATACACACTCCTCAGCAATTCTATTTCTGTATCAGTGAGATATTCTTCTCATGCAGACTTTTTGGTCAATTTTGCCTGTGATATTCATTTAATAGATTCTGATAATCTAATATTTGCATCTTTTATAACAGTCCACGATCTGGATCATCAATCCATAAACGATCATAAAACTTTCTTTAAATTAGATACAAAATCTTTTCCAGGGCTACTACATTTAAAAAATCTACCACAAGCATAAGCATCTTTCATATCACTCATAACCTCAGGATTGAATTTCAAATATATTTCTCATTGTTTTCATCTACTAAACTCATCAAATTGAGATATTTTACTATAAGGTAAAAAAGTTTTCATAGCTCAATTTATTCTAATCAAAATATGCAAAACATCTTTATATTTAGTTTCTGGAGATATAGAGCTACCAGTAGCAAGAAAAGGATTTTCTTGGATGTATTTATTGATAATATTATTAATTTTTGTTTGGTCTGATATAATCTCATCAAACAAACCAGTCAAAGACATTTCATAAATCGATTGATTGATTTCTGTTTCTAGATCCAATAATGTCTTCCAATCTCTCACTATAGGTTTGGATTGAAACAATATAGATAGTCATATCACATCTTTGTAAGATGTATAAGTCAAAGTAGATAATATATCAGCGACTCACCAAGCTCTAGATATTCTCCTACTTATTCACTCTGCCACACCACTCACCATTTTTTCTAATAAATTTTTGTTCTCTCAAGGGATTTCCAAAATCTGATTAGAAAACAATCCCCCTATGCTAGAAAATTCCAATACCTGTTTATAGGGCTTCTTTGCATCTTTTAGAGCCAAAAGCATCTCTCTTGTAAAATTCACATAGTTCAAGAATTCTCTAGGAGCTATTGAACAAATAGCCGGAGAATCTCAACAATCCAAAGCTACTGACTCTTCTTGAGCAATAGCAAAAGATACAAACATCGACACAAATTGAAAAGCAAATATAATAAAATAAATTTTGTTTTTTTTCATAATATTGTTGGATATCTTAAACAATTGAAATATAAAGCTATCAATATATCAATATTATACCCAAAAAGCTCAATAAAAACAAAAAAAGTACAACTTTACAATTAGGAATAGTTGACTTTTGAGACAATTATTGTTAGTTATAAGATCTTGTAGTATCCCAGGGCCTCCAATCTATTCATTTTTCTTTGGATACATAAAAAAGTTTAGCTCACTTGTTGAAATATTTGCCTTTATATAAACTAGCCATAAAATTATATTTTTGCTTCAATACAGTATTGGATCTTGCAAACAATCTAAATACAGCATTATGATTGAGATACAGATTGTGACATTCAGCAAAATCTTCAAAAGGATTGTACATACCATATCCAGAACAAAAATCTTTAGAATTTGCATTGGCTTTTCTTATTTTTTCTCAATTCCAAGAAAGCTTATAAAACCATATAGATGGATCATCTATAGCAAAAATAATTCTATTAAACTCGGTAAAATTTTTATCCTTTTTTTTGCTAGCTCAGTTTATAGAATAAAGATCTACTATATGTCCAAATTCATGAACCAAAAGCTGTACAAATTCTCAATCATATATTATATTATTGGTATTTACAAAGACACTATTTCATCTAGTCCAAGCTCTCTTGGTAGCTTTTTCAATTTGCAAAACCAATAAATTAAATGAATCAAAAATACTTTTTCACAAAATACTATAATTATTTATTCATCATATAGCATGTATAGACCCAGATAAATATTCAGATTTTTTGACTTGAGTATAGCTTGCTTTGAAATCAAGTTTATTACATATTTTTTTATTATCATCACAAAAAGAATCAAAATCTGATAACTTTGAACTATCACCTATATTATGAGATTCCAAATCATAGTCATAATAAGCTGAATGCTCATCATCTATCAAATAATCTTGTTGAAACAAATCCAAAACATTCTCTCATACATCACTGACTTTTAGAGCTAATCATAAGTATATTATTATTACAGCACAAATTAGTTTAACCAAATCTATCAAACCAATTTTAGGAATAATTTTGATAGGCATACCATCTAACATCATTTAAAATATTTTTTTCTTGTGATCATTTTATATTAAAAACAATTAATTTGTCAAATTTAATTTTGCTTGCATAGCAAGACATTAGGAAGTTATATCATCCAACGATTATTTTCTTTTGTTTATATTTTGCCTTAAATATATTTTTACCAAATCATCAAGTAATATTTTCTATCAATATCAAATGGTTTTTATCCAGTCATTTTGACAAAAACATATCAAAAATAGCTTTAGATTCTTCTTTTTGAGTAGACAAAATAAATACAGAATTCAAATCTTTATGTTCATCAACATCAAAAAAATCAGAAATCTTTGAAATAGTATCCAATCTAACTGCAGAAATATTTGGAATAAATTCTAATTCTTTGATTTTTTTATAAGTTTGATCATAGTGAGATAAAAATATTGTATGAAAATCACTAAATATATCTGTAAATTCTGACCAATTTGTAAATTTGGCTGATTCTCAATATACAAAATAAAAATCTCATTGATTGTACATATTTTTGGATACATACATTATACCTCACAAAACATTTATCATATGAGCAAATCCAGACCAAAAACGATCAAAATCATCTCACAATAGAGATTCAAAAGCATTTTTGTAATATTCAAATTGAGATAACAAAGCATTGGTCTTTACAAAATCTATACTATCTACAATAGGATTTATTTGGATTTTTGTATTTGATGTATTGGTAAAAAATTTTTTGGTTTCTATAAATATTTCACCTATAAATATTTGAAAAAAATTACAAAAATTTTGCAGCTGAATCATAGCCTTGTCATCACACAATCAAAGTTGATAATTGAGCTTATATTTATAAATAAACATCTCTATCAAATTGAGTATATAATATAGATCGCAAGTCCTAGATAGATAATAATTGTAATTTTTGTACCACCATTCCATATCAAAAAAACAAATATCATAATCATAATAAGATTTTTTTTGATCTTCTAGCAAAGCAAACAAACCTCCATGAGTAGTCAAAACTATTGGATATCTGACTATATCTCTAGTATCTTTGAGGAAATAATAAATCTGATAATCAAATTTGCTATTCAGATCCAATACTCCATATCATTGATACAAATGAGAAATATATTTTAGTATAAACATAATCTCTCCGTCTTCAAAATTTGTTTTGTTTATAAATTTATTAAAATTGTCATAATTGATGGTCTGCTCCTCTCTAGCAAATCAAACATTTTTGATTCACATATCATTGAAAATATTTTTGACAATATCCATCTTGGGTTTGCTAGAGAAAGAAATAATCAAATTTTTGTTGGACAATAGTCATTGTAATATTTCTTTTAATCAAATATTTCAAATATAGTATCTCTCCAGACTCTGCAAATCCAATACATTGATAAGTTTGTCATTGGTTTTGAATGAAGTATTGGAAGGACTAATCCTTTCCAAACTAGGAAGCTGTATATTATCCAAAGCAGTATTGCCTATATCCAATATAATTTGTCCCCAGACAGAATGTCTAGAAATAAAATACTCAATAATAGCATATTTAGATTTTATCAAATTGATATATTTGACCACATATACAAAAAATCCTAATGAATTCTGAGTATCACAAAGTGCATCATGAAAAGATTCTTCTCATTCTGATAAAAATTTCCAATCCAAGTCTAATTGATTAAATACCTTGTTTTCTTGGATATGTTTGGTCAATACATCCAATGCATAACTAGGAGCATAATGTACAAAATTTTGCATCAAAGCTACAGTATCTATTGTGCTATGATATTTCAAATCAGGAAAAAATTTATTCAAAAAAGATATATCAAAAGCCACATTATGTCATATAACGATCGTATTTTCTCAGAAAAACTTTTGGATTTGAGGCAAAATATCTTGCACGCTAGGCGAACTTTCCAAATCTTGTAGACTAAGTCCCGTAATAAATCAAACTATACTTTTGAGCTGAGTAGCATCTTTGCTTGGTTTAATAAGAGAATCAAATTGATCTATAATTTTCCCATTTTCATCAATCTCTATAATTCATATCTGAATTGGCTCATCCCTATTGATATCCAATCCTGTAGTTTCAAAATCTATTCCCACATATCTAAATTTATTATTTAACATTAACTAATCGTAAATTAAAAATTATTCGTAATACTACAAAAAAAGATTTTTAAAGCAAAAGAAAAATATATTTTCTTGCATAGAAATATATTTTAAATAAAAACATTAAACAATAATATAATATTAGATATGATACTAATAAGCAATAAAATTATATTACTTATAAACAAGCATAAAACCAACTAATACTTTAGTTGAAAAAACTATTTAAAAAAATAAATTAAATAAAATATTTTTTATTTTTTCATAAAAATTAATATGAAAAAACGACTAATCGGTATAGCTATAGTTGTAATACTATTTCTTATACTTATTTTTTTTCCAACAAAAAAACTTAGTACAGAAGAGATGAATAACTTAATTGTAAAAAGCTCTATACTTTATTCAGACAGCTTACTCAAAACAGATGCATTGTCACAGCAAGCAAATAGTGATTATGAAGAATGAATCATCTACATCAATAAGCTAACAGAACAACGAGAAACTGTCTATAAACTAACAAAAGAACTTGAAACACAAGCAGATAAACTAGTAAACGTCTCCCGAGGACAGGTAACTGCATATGATGCACAAGAGATAACTAGTATAATAGACAAAGCTCCTCCATGAAAAAAAATCAAGACACTAGCAAAAGAACTAAATATCAGCGCAGAAAAAGCATTCAAACTTCTAAAAATGTCTCAAGAACAATTAACTGCCGAAGCACGAAATCAAGCAGGAGATACATTTGAAAAACTAGAAAATACAGCTAAAATGATCAAAGATTGATGCAAAGTCTGACTCATGATATGATGATGACAGATAGCATGAGCAGCAAGCACACTAGATAAAGTGGGGATGTTAATCAATTGAGCAGATCTCGTTCTTCAAATCGGAGAAGATGTAAGTAATATCGCACTTGGATATAATAATCAAGTAGCTACAGTCTTGTGAGATATTAGAAAAATCACAGAACCAGGTGCTGCTATAGTATGATTCGCATGATTGTATAATGCATGAGATAGTGCAATCAATATGATCAATGCATTTACTTATACTTTTGAAGCTACAAATGATATAATACAAGAATGAAAAGTGATGTGAATCAAATTAGACAAAAAAAAATCTGAAATGACTATTCTCGATACATCAGAAATAGATACTCGGACTCAAGACAATAATATCCTGACAACAACGGATAAAAATAAAATAATGGAAGAAATTTCACAATTAGCAAAAACAATCCAAGAACAAGAACAAACAATAACACAAAAAGAAGAAGTAGTAGAAACAAAAAAAATAGAAGAAAAAAAAGATAAAAATGAAGAATCAATCATTGGACAACGAACACATACACAATGAAATATAACATCAACTTATACATTTACAGAAAATGAATTAAGTCTATCAGCAACATCTAATTGAGAAAAATTAGGAAATACGATAACAATGAAATATAAATATGAAGATGGTAAAGGGTACCGATGAGAACCGAATACTCCTTCATACATAACATTTGAATTAAAAAACAATACTCTATATACAACAAATATCTATAAACAAAAACGAGAATGGACAAAAACTAATTCTACAATAGAAAATAACAACACAGAAGAAGAAATAGATAACAATGAAGAAGAAAATATAACAAAATCATTAGCATGAACAAAATGGGAAATTATTGATTGAAACACTCATTGATTTATGGAATTTACAGACTCTAATATGATAGCATGAGCATTGGTAAACTGACAGAAAATGTGAAACACCGTTACAATGCCGTATACATACAAAGATTGAGAATGACATTACTGAAGTGATGATCCCAAAGCTGTTCAGAGAGTAGATATAAATTTTAAATGAGATAAATTGATATTAAAAACAAAAAATTGACAGACTTATGAATATTATAATGTTTGAAAATAAAAAACTAGCTTTACAGCTAGCTTTAATTTCAAATTTCTAATTTATTTATCATACTCCACTTCCAATTCTATTTTTTCTGGTACCAATGCTTTGGGTACTATAATTTCCAATGTATTGTTGGATGTGAGTTTGCTATGAATTTTGTCAAAATAAACCTGAGGAGGCAAATCTATCACCTGATCAATATCTCATCGATAACATTCTTCTTTGATAGGTATCAGATTGTCTTTTACTTGTGATTTTGATCTTTTTCATGTAATTACAAGCCTATAGTCCTTTATATCAAGTTTTATACTATTTTTTTCTACTCATCCTAGTGGCATCAAAATCACAATCTCTTGTGGAGATTCATAAATATCATAGGGAATTTTGGGAGATTTTTTTTCAGGTTTCTGCATCCATATATTATAATAATTTAAATTTCATATCAGATAATTTTGGAAACTATTTCTTTTTTCTTTTCAGGCTGGTATATAAAATAAAGTTTTATTTCTCCATATCTTTCACTATCTCATTCAGACAAAAAAATCAAATCTCAATTATTGAAAACACTAAACAAAATTCATCTTTTTTTGACTAGAATAGTTTTGATTTTATCTACATCTACAGTAGCCATATCTCTTTTGAATAGTCATGTTTGATTAAACATTACTAGCGCCTTGGGTGTGACTATAGCAAAATCCATGTAATAATCTATCAAATGTTTTATAACAGGCCAAGAAAAACTTAGTAATATAAGCAAAGTTCATATAACAATATATATTGTATAATCCACATCTAATTGAGCAAAAATCCATTTACTAACAAAAAAAATAATAATAATAACAATTAAAAATGATATTATTTTGGGCAAAGTCTTGATAATCAAAAAAAACCTGCTCTTTTGTAAAATCAAAACATTATCATGACCATAAATATCCTGATATTCTTGTAATTTACTTTGTCTAAGTTTTGTATCAAAATTTGAAAAGATTCTCATGTTTTTAATAGTTAATTTTAAGTATTTTTATTATTTTATCTTTTTTCTTTTCTGGTTTGGCAATTCGATGTAAAGTAACTTCTCCATGACTTTCTTCTTCATGCTGACCTATAGATTCAGATAAAAAAATCAAATCTCAATTATTAAAAATACTATATAAAAGATTACTTCTTTGAACACTTATTGTTTTAATACCTTGTGAATTTATCGTAATTACATTTTTTTTAAATAATCATTTCTGATCATACTTGATAATAGCATCAGGTATAATTATAACAAAATCCATCTTATATTCTATATATTTTCATAATATTGGCATGATTAAAAAAAAATCTGCAATAATTACAATAAATATAAAATATATAAGATATGTTTCTCCTACCCAAGCATCAAATAAATTCACTAAAATAAATGATACAACAATCAAAAAAAGTAAAGGTATAATAACTTTAACAATTCGATATAATCTACTCTTACCAAAACACAAGACATTCTCAATACCCCATTTGTTCTGATGTTCCTTAAATTTTTTTTTCCTTAAAGAAGTATCAAAACTATGAAAAATTTTCATATGTATGTATTATTTTAAAACACTTGCAAACTAGGAATGATTCTTATATAAACTCTTCAAATCATATAGTTAGAGGGAACAGTATAATTTGATCACTCAAAACATCACAAACCAAAACAGCACAAAGAATCTGTAGAGAATCATCTATTGTCTCATAGGACAAAGAATCAGCTTTCAATTTTAAATTCTGTTTTACCACATCTTGCTTCTGTATTTACATAATCTGGTATATAATCTTCATCTAATTTTTTACAATCAACTAAATTATTGCTATCACAAATATATACTCAACCATCTTTTACTTTGACTGTTTCTCATGGCAATCAAACAATTCTTTTGATATAAGGCACACTTTTACCGGGAGGTACAAAAACTATTATATCTCCTCTCTCCAATTGTCCAAATCTAGGAGTAATCTTGTCTACTACGATAAAATCATTTTCTTCAAAAGTCGGAGACATGCTAGATCATACTACAGTATAAGGATTGGCTACAAAAAATCTTACAAACAAAACTATACCTCATACAAACACCAAAAAAGATAACAAATCAAATGCATCCGCTAGAAAATTTTTAAATCTTCACTTACTCAATCTCATCTATCAAAAATATCTAATATAAATAAATTTTTCACACAAAGACAAATAATAACAAATCAAAATCTGTTAAACAAATTTTTTGAAATTATACAATCACTAATTACTAAAATGGAACATCTTCATCATCAATAGCTTGACCAACAGTTTCAGTGTTATCTCAAAGATCATCACCTTGTCATTTGCTATCCAAGAAGATAAAATTGTCTACTATTACTTCAGTAGAAAATCTTTCACTTCATTCACTGTCTTGCCACTTTCTAGTTCTAAGTCTTCATTCGATATAAACTCTTTTTCACTTAGTCAAATACTTTCATAGTACTTCTGCTCACTTACCATAGGCTACACATCTGTGATACTCTGCATCTTCCAATAGATTACCATCTCTATTTTTAAATTTTCTGTTTGTTGCAACAGTAAAGTTTGCAACTGGAGTACCTGTACTTTCAATACTTTTGACCTGTAAATTGTTGGTAGCTCTACCAATAAGCATTACCTTATTCAAATCCATCTTGATAAATATAACGTATAAAAACGATGAATATAAAACACTCATCCCATGAGTAATAATAAAACTTTTACAAAAATCAATTGATTTTAATCTGACTTTTATTATACAAACTAAGTCATATTTTTTGTTATAAAAATAATTCTTGATTTTGCATTCTTAATTCTAAACTTAAAAAACATGCCCAGATGATAGACCTGCCTGCCGGTTTACATACCGGAGGTATGCAGGCATGATTGGCAGACATAAAAACTAACACAGTATATGCCCAGATGATGGAATTGGCAGACATGCTAGACTCAAAATCTGGTGACCGTAAGGTCGTGGGGGTTCAAGTCCCCCTCTGGGTAACTTACTTAATTCCATAAGATATCACAACAAAAAGTTGTGATTTTTTGATTAATTAGAATCTACAAACTTTATAATTGACTTTATACCAAAAATATATATAAATTAAGATATATAACAAAAAAAAATTATTATGAAAGAACTACTTATTACTATCAATGTGGTATTGATTTTAGCGCTTGTAGGCATCATATATGGGCTCACCAAAGATGTCAACAAAAAAACCACCCTTCCCCAAAAAAAAGTTATCTGGCTTTTTCTAGGTATGGGTATAGTACTATTACTACTGTCAATAAGCCAATATTATCTTAATTTCCACATTTTTACTCCTGCTAAAGAATGGAAGGAAGGCTACAGTGCTTATATAGGATGTCTTTTACTCTCCATCGCTTCTTTTGTTTTCGCTATATTGTTGAGATTTAGGAAAATAAAAAGATAGAATAAATAAATTGATTCTCTGTTTTTCGGAGAAAAAATATTTTTTTGAGAAAAATCTGTATCATAATATTATTATAACATCGTCTATATAATATAAAACGAGATAAATTAAAAACAAAAAACTGCAATTAACTGCAGATTTTTTTATTATCATAAATTATATCATTATTTTGCTTCGACATTGCCGGCATTTGGATTAGGATCATTTGGGTCTGGACATTCACCATCAAAATTAGATTGTGCATTACAAAATGTTCCATCGATTCTTTTACACATTGGAGTCTGAGTACCAACACCATAAACTTCGCCTCAACATATAGCACAAAAAATTTCTGCATCATTGTCATAGCCAGTAATCTTTATTCAACCTTCTGGACAATCGCCACGCAAAAGTGCCCATTCTTCACACTGCCTATTATCTTCAAAAAGACAGACTCCGTACTCTCCATTTTTATTTTTTCTAATCTCCAATTTTCAACCCTTTATTAGACAATTTTCAGAAGCAGGGTTAGCAATACTTGTAGTCTCATTATCAACCTTTCAAGAAGTTTCCAAAGAATTTTGACATCCAACTAAAATAAACATCATACTCAATACAAGAATTAATAATATTTTTTTCATTTATATTTTGATAATTACTAAATTTTACGCAAGGTTTATACAAACAGACTAACCTTATTAAATAGCAATACAAGCTCAAAAATATGTAAAAAAGTTTAAAATATTAGTTACAAAAATAATCTTAATATTCATTATTTATATAATAATTTTCTAATAAAAAAAATCTCTAAAGAAAATAACAATAGAGATTTTACAGTAAATAATTGTATTTCCATGTCGTAATAAAATTAAACATACAATCTATACATGGATCTGAAAGAAAGTTGGGGAGAACTGCGTAAATAATTTCTTTTGTCGTAAATCCTTCCATGATGCCTAAAGAAAGAGACTTTTCTGAAAGAGCGTCGCCAAAAGCAATTGCTTTTTCTTGACCTTCATGAAGAGCAAGATTTTTGACTAATAATGATATTTGATACATAAAATATTTTTTTGTTTTAATTTTTATAAATATTGATATTGAAAATTCAATTAAATCTTTTTATTTAAATAATACTTGCTTTCAAAAATTTATTAAATATTCTTCTTCTACGTTTTTACATTTCTACGCCTGCCTGACGGCCGTCAGGTTTCTACATTTATACGTTTTTACATTTCTATGAATATAGTACTTATCTGAGCTTGATGAACATGAATGTCATGACTAGCATGAATGCTTTTTGACTTGTGATTTTCCAATCTGATTTGTATAGATTGATTCCAAAGTCAACTCACAGACAAACTCAAATCCAAATGAATTAGGACAATAATATGACATGGCAAATATACAATCAATTTAGATGATATCATAATATATTCCGAAGCTGTACATGATTGTATAGAGATCCAAGAAGCCAAGAAGCTTTTCCAATCAAAAGACAAAATACTTGTAATGCGAAATTATTTCCAATTTCTATGAGAAGTTTCCAAGTATTTCCAAACTATATGAATAGCATGAACAAACGGCAAATCATCCACTACATCTATGGCCATATATACAATAAATAAATTAAATTCCAAATTCTGACTATGAATATTATGAGCTATGGTAGCACAATTTGATAACAATAGTTATCTAATAAATAATAAAAATAAAGCCTGACTGACGTCAGTTATGTCTGATTTAAAAAGTATTTTCGATTATATCATAATTGGCAAAAGACTAAACTACGATAATATAAAAAAATATTTTTTTATAGTAGAAGCTTGTGAATATAAAAGACACTTCCTAAACCTCGATCTAGATTACTCTATCATCACAAATATTGAACTTGATCACACAGATTATTACAAAGATATCAAAGACTACCAAAGCGCATTCACCCAACTAATATCCAAAACCAAAAAAAAAGTTATAGTACCAGAAAACATATATAATAATATTCTAAAAATCACAAAAGAAAAAGACAAAATAGTCAAAATCCCAAAATCTAAATTCTGATTCAAATACATACTATGAGACTACAATCAACGAAACTGATCTTTTGTAAAAGCTTTGACTAAAAAAATATCACCAAAATTGGATTCAAAAAGAATAAAAGAAACAATAGAAAATTTCAAATGACTACGAAGAAGATTAGAATATCTATGAACAAATTCCAATTGAACAAAGATATTTTCAGATTACTGACATATGGCTTCACCTATCAAATTATCTTACGATGCACTTAGATTAAAATTTAAGAAAGAAAAGATTACAGTTATTTTCCAACCACATCAGATAAATAGAATTGAAACCTGACGAAACGATTTTATCAAAGCATTCAAGAACTATGATCAAGTTTTTATTTATGATATTTATGCAGCTAGAGAAAACTTGGATACATTCACCAAATTTCATATCAAATCCATCCAAGATTTATGAGAAAATTTTGCAAAAGAATGTGGATGAAAATATATCTCAGACTTTGAAGAAATTCAAAAAATTATTCAATCCTGACAAAAAGATGAAGTGATAGTTATATACTCTGCTGGAGACATAGACTACAAAATAAGACAAAATATNNGTAGTACCAATATACAAACTTTATAATACAGCACTATAAATTGCTATTTTATGGCTTGATTTTGACGTAAAAAATAATACATATAATTTATATTTTTATACATACAACTCCCAAATGAAAAAACATTTCAAAATAATTATAGTTTTGTCCTGTATATTTATGTTTTGATGTACTACACCCACAAACGACCAGCAAGATTTGTGACCAGATAAACCAGTTGAACAATTACCAATCCAAGAAACTCTTGTAGATACTTGATATACACAACAGCTAATAGATCAGTACAATGAGAATCAAACATGAGACTCACAAGAATTAAATGAAAATGATATAGATCTAATGGAAAAAATTATAGAACAAATAGAAAATCAATAGTTTTTTTAAAATTTACACCAAAATATGTACATCTTCTTTGAAATTATAAAATGAGTATTTCTATTGCTGACCATAATTGTATGAATAATATTTCTTAGATGAAATATTTTATTATGAGAGAGTTATTTTTGGATTGCAAAACAAATAATTATGCCATGATATATAGTGTTTTGTGGATTGATTATCTGATATTTGATAGCTCATGTACGGATATGAAACGAATTAGAAGAAGCCAATATTATAAAAAACAAAATATATATAAAATCTTTTATAATATGAATTATAATAGGAGTAGTTTTATCTATTACATACATACTAATATAATATGAACAAAATATTTATAGTATTAGTACTTGGGTTTAGTATGCTATTAGCATGATGTAGATCCAATCAATATACTCAAATACAATTTGACAACTTCAATATACAAATAAAGACAGACCAAGCTTATTATATCCAACAAAATGAACAATCAGAATACCAGAATATATCTATATACAAACCAGACAATATCCAAGATTCTACTCAAGAAATACAAAAATCAATAATATTCACGTTTCAAGACAAACTAAATCTAAATGCCAAAGATTTTGCAAATCAAAATATGGAAACACTAAAATCCAACATATGATCTATAAGTATAGATTCTACAACAGTTTGATCATTTGTATGTTCATGAAACAATATAATGTGAATTACCAAAAAGTTCACAATCAAACAAGACAAACAAAATATTTATTTTTTACAATTCTTTTTTGTACAAAATAATAAATGATATATCATATCTTTTCAAAGCGATAGTCAAAAAGATATTTCAGATTTTGAGNNAAGACAATTTAAACAAATCCAAATGTATAGAATAAATTTTATATCTTTCTATAAAAAATGTTAAAAGAAACTCTAGTTAACAGTTGATATTTATCAAACGACAATATTGTGACAAACAATAATTGGACAGAAGAACCTAGTAATTTAAATTGACGACAATTATTATGAAAAACTTTTATATGATTGGGTATATGATTGATAATATCAGCTATATTGTTTATAGCATTATCATTCGCTTGAAAATTTTTCATAGATGCATTTCAACAATCTTCTGGTATAAGTAAAATAAATCCCGTATTACCATTTCTATTATTACTTATAGGATTTATATGAACATTTATATGAAATATATTAATAGCTTGAGCTTATAATTTATTTTTCAACAAAAAATACTACGATATATCCAAAATGTTTTCTTTACTTCTACTCACAAACGGTATTTTATTCTTTATACTAGCTCCCATATACATAGTATTTAGCAAACAGATAGATATGTTATTTTTTGTTTTATGATTCCATGTGATGTTTTCAGTATTTATATCATCAAATCAAATAGAATTTTTAAATAATCCAAACTACTCTGCATCGTCCTTGATGTGAAATGTATTGTGATTTTCATTATCTATGCTATTATATAGCTTACTACGAAAATCCACATGAGATTGAACAATACAAAACAAGGTCTATTTGCTAATGCTATTACCAGCAGTAATCTGATACACTATTATACCACTTGGTAGTTGAATATGGGAAAAAATATATTACAAAATATACGAAAACTGATCCAATCCATTATTTATAGCATCCAATAACTGATCAGAAAATACACAACAAGATCAAAATGACAGTCAAGATGAGCAAAGCAATGTCGAAATCTAAATACAAAAAATTATTTTAAAATATTTAATTCAATGTTTCAATGAATCTTTATCAAATAGCGTCTACAAGCAAACTTGTACTATGAATCATCATATTAGTACTTGTATACTCATATATAAATGTTTACGAAGATCCATGAGCATGAATATCTTTATGACTCTTGTGACTTTTTATCACATTGTGGTGATTGAGTTTTTACGTATTCCTATTATGACAAAAAATATTTCGTACAAATCAAGATATAGACCGTATCACCAAAGATAGCTATAAATTGTCTTTATTATTTGGGATATATGCAATCATCAATGTCCTATTATTGGTATTATGAACATGGTCCAAAGTTTTGTGACTCATACTTCTAATATGATTTATAGGTCTCCAAATATTATTATTTTCTGAAAATCAAACAAAACATGAACATAGAATCTAACCAAATCAAAGCTATAGAAGAAAAATTACAAACAGTTTATGATCCAGAGTTTCCTCTGATAGATATTTTTACATTAGGATTGATTTACGATATACAAATAAAAGAAAATAAAGTAGAAATCCTTATGACATTCACTACTCCATATTGCCCAATGGAAGAAATGTTAAAAGCTATGATAAAAAATGCAATCCATGAAATATATCCTGATTATGAGATTATCTTAACCATCACATTTGATCCTATGCGAACCATAGAAAAAATAAAAGATCCAGATCTCAAAAGAATGTTTGAATAAAAACTAATTCATTTCAAATTTAATATTTCAAATTCCCAATATGTTGTTTATAAATATATCTAGCGATAAGGTTTACATATCCACATGAACCAAAAATATTTTTCTAGATCGTAATGGCATAGAAAATATTTTGTGACCTCAGCTAATCCAATTAAATCAAAAAAATAAAATCAAAGATATTTTAGTACTCAATTGACCTTGATGATTTACCAATCTTAGAGTATCTACCCTGTGCATAAACCTATTAAACGCCTTACAAAAAAATAAAATCAAAATATATGATATATCCAAAATCAATTTATATAGCTATTTATACAAGCAAAAATTAATCCCCAGATACTGAATCATTTATATCTGACAAAAGAAAAATATCCGATTATATGATTTTGCCAAACAAAAATATAGCACTCAAACCATACAAGAAGTCAATTTAGATGAAGATTATTTTTTAGATCAAGTTTATGAAAAGTGATATTATACAAACTTAAATTCCAAATTTGGATTGAAAATAATATATCACAAATCCTGACTTGAAATAACATTCAAATCCCAAAAAATACAAATAAAACTCAAAGATCTACAATTAAAACCCCTTAAACAAATACAGCCAAACTATATGATAGACCCCAAAATGAACTAATATAAACCATTACCCCACCCTGCCCCTCCCCATTCTATGGAAAGGGAAGTTAAAAGTAATCCCCCTCTCTATGAAATGGAGAGGGGGAAGGGGGTGAGGTAAGTACACTTTTACATTTATACATCCCTTATGAACTACTATCGCCAACAAAAAAACATTCTATGAATAGATCGATGAAGTAAATACATATGATTAGCTTACGTACAACAAAATACCAAAATAACTTTTCCTATATGATATATTCTAAACGACAAAATGACCTATTTCAATATAGCAGATCTTATAGCTAGATACAATATCAAAACCATAGTTATATGACGACCTAGAACACAAAAAGATGTTCAAGAAAAAATTCAAGAATTTATAAAATCATTAAATTATATCATAGAACACGATGAAATCAAAATAGAAACAATCAATGAAGACTATACAAGCGTACAATCATGAGAGATTATGTCCAATTTCAAAAAAAATGCAGCAGAAGATACTATCAGCGCTATGTTGATATTAGAAAGATGGAAAGATAGCAAATGAGAATCTATTGATGAATCAAAATAGTTTCAACTTATTATACAAATCAAAATTTATAATTTCAAATTTAGTATTTCACATTTCAATAATGAATCTAGAAGAAATCTCTCAAGAACTAGAAAAAATCAAACAAAGAAACCAAAAAGTTGAAAACGACAAAGCTTGGGAATCAAGTATAGCAAGAAAAATTTTGCTGATGATTTTTACCTATCTTGCACTAGGTATATATATGCAAGCAATAGATATAGACAGCCCACGACTAAATGCCATAGTCCCAACAGTTTGATTTTTACTTTCCACACTTACGCTTCCTCGATTTAAAAGATTACGGACGAAACATATTTATAAAAAATAATTTCACAATAATTACACAATTATTTCACTTTAAAATAACTTTCAACGACTTGAAACCGCTTATAACAAAATAAATATTCAACATTTATCATTTAAAATTCAAAGAAGTGCTTTTAGTTTGAGATATCCACATTACATCACGTTCCAAAGATAAAATTATATCTTGAATCAAAAATTTT
>DJVF01000021.1 GCA_002441085.1 Patescibacteria group bacterium UBA6263 | reverse complement strand
GCTCTTTCTAATAATCTAGAATGTAGGTAAAACACATCTCAAGGAAAGGCCTCTCTACCTGGGGGTCTTTTGAGTAATAGTGATAATTCTCTATATGCTACAGCATGTTTGGATAGATCATCGTATATTATCAACGCGTCTTTTCACTGTGCCATAAAATATTCTGCTAAAGTACATCCAACATAAGGAGCAATATATTGTAATATTGCAGGACTATTTGCGCTAGAGCTTACTACTATTGTATAGTCCATAGCTCATTTTTCTTGTAATAATTCTACTATTCTTCTGATTTTGGATTCTTTTTGTCATATAGCTACGTATACACAATATACGTCGTTTCATTTTTGATTGAGTATTGTGTCTAGAGCTATAGTGGTCTTTCATGTCTGTCTATCTCATATAATCAATTCTCTTTGTCATCTTCCAATTGGTACCATACTATCTATAGATTTGATTCATGTTTCCATAGGCACACTAACTGATTGTCTAGTGATTACGCCTGGAGCAACCTTTTCTATTGGATAAACATCTTTTGTTTGTATATCTCATTTGCCATCTATAGGCGTTCATAAAGCATCTACAACTCTTCACAAAAATTCTTCACCAACATTGATTGAAAAAACCTGACCAGTAGATTTGACTAATTGTCAATTTTTGAGTCATTGTCATTTTCATAATATCAGTATTCAAACTTGGTCTTGTAAAAGATCCAAAACTAGTCATTTTGATCAATTTTCAAATTCTACAATTTCAGAAAACATTACATCTTCCAATCATGTAGCCAAAACCACACCATCCTTGATTTCTAAAATTTCTCATTGTTTGCTAAATTTTTGTTCTAGGTTGGTACTGTTGATTTGTTGTTCTATCTTTGACAATATGTCTTGTATGTTTACCATTGTTTTTATATGATTTAAATAAATATTATTATAATATCTTTTCTAGGTCTTGATCTATATTTCTTTTGTAATATCGTCATTCTCATCTTACAAATATTCATAGATCAATGTTTTTGTTTGTTTTGATATTACTTTTTTGAAATTTGCTTTTGAGTTTTTGGTGTATATCGTGTTTTTCTGACATTTCTATCATATTTACTTCAAAACTTGGTATATATCACTCAGATTCTTTTAAAATTTTTATCAATGATTTGATCTCACTTATTTTGTCTTTGTTGTATTTTTGAATTATTTTCAATAATGTTGATATTTGAGGATCTATAGATTGTATATTATTTATTGTTTTTGTCGTAAATATTTTAGATCAATATTTTTTAATTAATTTTATTATAATGTGAAAATAATTTACCAAATCATTTGTTGGTATATCTGATTGTAATAATATTTTGGATAAGTCTTTGTTACTTATTATCATTAATAAATATTAAACATTAAACAGAATTTTTCACTATCTCATCTAAATATTCTTTTTGCAATTGTATGTCTTTTTGAAGTAGTTTCTTGACTACAATCTTAGATGTGGTTTTTACAGAATCTATAAAATTTTTTTCTAAGTTTAATTTTATAGTTTCGGCAGATTTATTTGCGTCTATATTTATTTTTTTTGCTTTTTCATTTGCTTCATTGATTATCTCTATTTGTTTTTTGAGAGCCAAAGATTCTCATTCTGTTATTATAGATTCCTTCTTTTTCATTCATTCACTTATTATTGTTTCTGCTTTTTGTTCTGCTTCTTGTATTTTTTCTTTGTATAATTCATCGGCTCTTTTGATTTTATCTATGAGCTTTCTCCTATTTTCTATCTGTTTAGATATAGGTTTAGCTGCAAATTTTGAAAAAATCCAAAACATTATAATAAAATTTATTATTTGTGCTGCCAATGATGATAGACTAATTTCCATTTTGAATTTTATAAATTTGTAAATATTATCATAACAACGATAATGCTACTACTAATCAATAAATAGCACTAGATTCTACAAGAGCTAGAAATAATATCATATATGTCATGATTTTTCATTTCATTTCAGGATTTCTGAGTATTGCGTCCATGGCTCCAGACACTAGAAATCATTCTCAAACTCCTGATCCAAATCACGCAGCTCATACTGCTAAACCTGCTCATATAACTGCTCAACTACTAGCTGTAGCTGGGTCCAATCACATTATTTGTAATGCTATAATCAATCAATAAATAGCAGCTGACTCTGTCAATGCAATTCCCAAAATTGTCAAAACCAAAAAAGATCAGCTAAGTTCAGGATTCATTCACATGATTTTTAGAGACTTTTGAGCTATGAGTCATTCTCATATACCAACTCATAGGCCAGCTAAACCTATAGCTAATCAAGCTCATATAAATAAAGTTGTGTCCATGATTTATTATTTTAAGATTTAAAATTTATTATTATTCACTTTCTTGGGCAATTTTGATAAAAATAGCTACTAACAGTGGAAATACAAATGCTTGTATAACAGCAACCAATAATCATTGTGCATACAATATTAGTGGTCATATAATAGGGAATCCTGTAGCAAATATATTTTGAAACATTCAATTGACTCAAACCACCAATAATCATAATAATATTCATCATGCTAGCATATTACCGTACAATCTAGCTGTCAAAGATATTATTTTGGCTCAGATTCATATTATATCTAATAATCATACAAATAAAGATATCCCAATATCAAATATTTTTACAAAAACTTTGAGAGGATAATAGACTATTGGTTTCATATTTCATCTATCTATATCCAATATGTTTTTTCAAGTAATTGGAATATATTCTAATATAAATTTGATAAATCATGTGCGACGAAATTGTACGTATAGCATTATTATGATGCTGACTCAAGCTAGAGCTAAATTGAAATTAAAATCTGTAGTAGGTATAGATATGTATTCTGTGAGTACTTCTATATCAGTAAAAATTATTCTAATCAAATCTAGTATATAACTTAGTAGATTGGATATCAGTATAACAAAAAATAAACTTGTAATATATATTTTGAATGATTTGAGTGAATTTTTTCATAAAATTTCTTCAAAAAATTCATACATATATTCAAAAAATATTCAGAATCAGATTGTAAATTTACTTTTTTGAAAAGATTTGATAATTATAATCAATAATCAAATTACCGCTATCTGCAAAATTATTCAGCGCATTAGAGGCGTCACAGTGGTAAGCTCTAGTAATCGTGATTTTATAAAAAATCATATAAATCTATCTATATATGTTCAGATTATACTAAATATACCAGCAAATGATTCAAAGTCCATAAAAGTATAAATCAAAATAAAAAACCCTTTAAATATAATTTAGTAAAGGATTTTTGCAAACCTAGTTTACTCGTGAGAGTAAGATAAATATTTGCTTATTTAAATCAATAGTAATTTGTTTTTTATGTGTTTTTTTCGATAATCTATTCGTAGTATAGAATCTAAATGTAATGGAGGAATTTTGTATTGATTAGATAAATCTGCAAAATATTTTGCAATCATTTTTTTATCTTTGATATTGTTTGATAGTTTTTGATTTGTATTGATTTCATAAATTTTTTTGAGTCTAGAATCTATAGGTATATTAATATCGATTGGATAGTAGACAATTTTTTTTAAAATTATTCTTGCGCCGTATCCAAACATTTTGATGGTGAATGTAAGTGTCTTGGAATCCCTAGGCCTTTGCATGATTTGTGATATTATATTTAATAATCAATTCATGTCTTGGTAATGGTTTAGAAAATTTTTTGGATTGTCTCGATTTATATCTTCTAAAATTTTATTAAATCTAATTAATCTAGATTTTTTTATGTTATAGATCCTTTTGTTGTATTTGGATGTTGTCAAAAACTCATATCGTCGATTGATATTATTCTTTTCTTTAAGTAAACTTTGAGAAATTTTTTTTCGATCTTTACTTATTTTCTGAGAAAATTCCTCTCGTCGACTTTCTCATGATCATGCTATTTGGTATGAGACAAGTCAATTTTGTAAAATCAAAAACAAAAATAAATTCTGATTTATGATTTTTTCTTTTTTACTTTTTGTATTTGAATCTATTTTGTTTCGGGCTTTTTGTAATGCTATAAATTGCAAATCTTGAGATTCGATCTTGATTATGTCATTGATAGAAAATTTAGAAAGATAAGATTTCAAATTGAGGTATTATTGAGTTAAAGAATTGTAAGCTCTTTTGATATCTATTTTAATATAAATATATTCAATCAAAGATATGTCTTGTGTGTAAGCTATATTTAAGCAATATTTAAAATCAAGTTTAATAAAAAATTTTTAATAAGGCTTGACATTGTTTCAAATATCTATATTTTTATATGTGTAAAACTAAAATAAAAAAATATGGATTTAAAATTTGAATTTAAGAAAATTCGTTCGTCTTCTAGTATTGTGAGAGTTTCGGTTGACGAAAATGGAAACATTCAGAGCATTTCTTCTAATGATTTGCAACTTGAAAAAAAACTCTTAGCTGAAGCAGATTCGAGCGATTTTAAAAAATTTGTGAAATGTATTTTTTCTGGATCTATTTGTTCAGATCAGATTGATGTATTTCATAATGGTAAAACTGTTAGTTATAAAGTTGAACAGTTTGCCTAATTCAGAAAATTGTTAGATTTGGAGAGATTTTTTCTCTCCAATTTTTTAAAAGAGTTGAAAGATAAAAACGAATAATTATTTATAATTCGTTATAAAATATTTATAGCATATATTTATAAATACAATATTTTTAATTTCTAATTATATATTATGGTAGTTATAAAAGCGTTTAAATGATTGCGTCCACCAAAAGAAATTGTAAAAAATTTAGCTTCTCGTCCTTATGATGTTTTGGATTCAAATGAAGCTCGTAAAGAAGCTGAGTGAAACAGATACTCTTTACTTCATATTATCAAGCCTGAGATAAATCTACCTGTAGATATGGACTTGCATGATGATAGAGTTTATAATAAAGCAAAAGAAAATTTGGAGATGTTTAAAAATGATTGACGATTGAAAAAAGAAGAAAAAGATTGTTTATATATTTATGCGCAGACTATGAATGGTAGGACTCAATATGGTTTGGTTGCATGTGCGTCAGTGGAGGATTATATGAATGGTAATATCAAAAAACATGAATTGACTCGTAAAGACAAAGAGGAAGATAGAATGAAACATGTGCGTATTACAAATGCTAATATGGAACCAGTATTTTTTGCTTATCCTGCTAAAAAAGAATTAGATGATATCATTCAAGATTTTGTAAAAAATAATGCTCCTGAATATGATTTTGTGGCTGATTTAGATGGATTTGGGCATCAATTTCGAGTAATATCTGATGATCAAATTATATCAAAAATTATAAACTTATTTGCTCAAATGCCTTCTACTTATGTAGCTGATTGACATCATAGGACAGCTGCGGCTGCGTTGGTTGGAAATGAAAAGAAAAATAATAATCCAGATCATAAATGAGATGAAGAATATAACTATTTTTTGGCTGTACATTTCCCAGATGATCAGCTTTATATCATGGATTACAATCGCGTGGTGAAAGATTTGAATGGAATGCAAGAATCAGATTTTATTGAGGTTTTGAAAGAAAATTTTGATATAGAAGATAAATGAGAAGTAGAATATAAACCAGTAAAATTACATGAATTTAGTATGTATTTATGATGAAAACGATATGCTTTGACTGCAAAAATTTGAAGATATAATGATCAAGACCCTATATGAGTGCTAGATGTAACAATACTCTCTAATTTGGTTTTGGATAAATTGCTTGGTATTAAAGATCTTAGAACAGATAAGAGAATAGATTTTGTGTGATGACTTAGATGATTGGGTGAACTAAAAAGAAGAGTAGATAGCTGAGAAATGAAAGTAGCTTTTGCTCTTTATCCTGTGAGTATGAAACAGTTGATAGATATAGCAGATACATGAAATATAATGCCGCCCAAAACTACTTGGTTTGAGCCAAAACTTAGAAGTGGATTGGTTGTTCATGAACTAGAATAAAAATTGACAATATAAAAAAGTGAGGTTTTTTGATTTTTGTGGTGACCTCACTTTTTTTATATTTGGGTATTGGTGGCTTATTTATATGTTGTGCATTGATCTATAGTTTCAAAGCTCACTATTGATCAGCTACAGTATTGATTGACATATTTTTTTCGTGTAGAGTAAGATTTGCAAGATGTTTGATTTCGTAGTTTGGTTTGTTCTCAATTTTTGCATTGATAAATTACTCATCTATATGATTGCTCACTTGGGGTTTGAGTTTCACACTTATATATTGGGCAATTATTTGTATCTGTTCCATAATACTTATGATAATATCATTGTGCACAATCTACAATCATACAAGGCTCTATGGGTTCTGGGTTTATAGGTTTTGTATTATTACAATTCAAATCTATGCGTTTATTATTTCAATTTATTGTTGTGTATGCTTTTGATCCACAGGAGCTTTTTAGTTCCAATCTCTCTCATAGTTCCCCAATAACTTTTATTTTACAAGAATTTTCTCATTCACAAGTCCGTTTTCAGTATGAATTTTGTGCATAACATTTGTTTGTTTTTGGATATAGAGATACAATTTCAATTGGGTTTGATGGTGTAAGTATACTTGAATTGGTAAATATACATGTTACTTCTTCTTTTAGCAAAACTGGATTTGTATCATTATCGCATTGTAAAACGTTGTTTAAATATTTTTTAAGTGTTTTTATAAAAATATTTTTTGTATTTGATTGATTGTTAGATTCTTTAATTTTTGTTTTTTTTAGGATTTGTGAAATTGCATCGATATGATAATCTAAATTTTCACAAGAAATTCATTGATAAATTGGAATTTCTTCAATAGCCTCTGAGATTAAACTAGTTTGTGATTTGACATTTGATGTCTGCTGATAAATTTGATTGTTTGTATCTGCAGCAAATGTTGTATTGATACCTATAATACCTAGCAGCAAAAACAAAATGATTTTTTTATTCATTTGGAGGTTTTAGAAATTAAAAGTTTTTTATATTATACTAGACGATTTTTTTTGTCAAAATTTTGACTTTATTTTTTTTGAGTTTTATTAACTAAACTTTTTTAAAAAAAGCTCGATTAGTTTCTTTTTTATAATCTATCTTTTAATTTGCTTCGCAGACCTACTTTTGACTTGACTTCCCGCCTTGCGGGATAGACGTCAGTATCCAAACCTGCCTGACGGTAGGCAGGAACTCAAGTCGCACTAGGCACTATTAAAATATTAATTATTGTTGTATGATTAAATTTGCTGGTAATTGTTTATTGGCGTTGCCTTGGTAGTGCGACATTTTTTAGTAAAAAAATCCCGCTTTTGCGGGATTTTAATATTAAATATTTAGTCATAACTTATTGAGGTATTGGCGTCCTTTACTAAAAAACATATATTAGAATTTAATTTTTAAGAGCTGCATGAGCTGCTGCTAATCTAGCAATAGGTACTCTAAATGGTGAACAACTGACATAGTCTAATCATACTTTGTGACAAAATTGTATAGATTGATTTTCTCCTCAGTGCTCTCAACAAATTCATAATTTGATATTAGGTCTGGTTTTTTTTCATTTTTCTATGGCTATTTTGATAAGTTCTCCTACTCATTCTTGGTCTATTGTCTGGAATGGGTCTTTTTCAAATATATTTTTGTTTACATATTCTTTGATGAATCTACCTGCGTCGTCTCTAGAGAATCCCAGCCCCATTTGAGTAAGGTCATTGGTTCCAAAAGAGAAAAATTCTGCTGTTTCAGCAATTTTGTCTGCTGTGACTGCTCATCTAGGTACTTCTATCATAGTTCACAATTTGTAATCTATTTGTATACCATACTTATCCATAGTTTCTTTGGCTACTTTTCTTACTATTTGAGCATTAAAATCTAATTCTGATTTGAATCATACTAGAGGGATCATAATTTCTGGTTTGGATTCTATTCATTGTTGTTTGAGCTCACAGGCAGCAGAAATTACTGCTTCAGTTTGCATTTGTGCAATTTCTGGATAAGTAACTACTAATCTACACCCTCTATGTCATAGCATTGGATTGAATTCATGTAGAGATGAGATTCTCTCTTTTAGTATATTTATATCTATTCACATATCTGTAGCTAATGATTGAATATCAGATTCTTCTTGTGGTAAAAATTCGTGTAAAGGAGGATCTAAAAATCTGATTGTACATGGTAGTCCTTGCATAGCTTTGAATATTCATATGAAGTCTGATTTTTGAAATGGTAGTAATTTGGCCAATGCTTTTTGTCTTCATTGTAGATCTTCTGATAAAATCATTTCTCTAACTGCTTTGATTCTATCTTCTGCGAAGAACATGTGTTCTGTCCTACATAATCCTATTCACTGTGCACCAAATTCTCTAGCTCTTGTTGCGTCTTCTGGCGTATCTGCATTGGTTCTTACTCAAAGTTTGCGATATTTATCTGCTCGAGTCATCAATGTTTGAAAATCTCCGCTTAGTTCTGGATCTACTACTTTTAGTTGTCCAGAAAAAACTTCTCATGTTGATCAATCTAGTGTAAGTATATCTCATTCATTGAAAGTTTTTCAGTTTACTATCATAGTCTTGTTGGCTTCATCTATTGTGATGTCAGAACATCATGAAACACAGCATTTACCCATTCATCTTGCGACTACTGCTGCATGTGATGTCATTCATCATCTTGCGGTAAGTATTCATTGTGAAGCTACCATTCATACTATATCTTCTGGTGATGTCTCTACTCTTACTAGAATTACTTTTTTTCATTCTTCATTTCGATCATGAGCAGATTCTGCATTGAATACTATTTGTCATACTGCAGCTCATGGAGAAGCTGGTAATCATTTAGTCAAAAGTTCAGCTGTTTTTTTTGCTTCAGGATCTATTTGTTTGTGTAGTAAGGTATCTAGTTGTTCTGGTTGAACTCTAAGCAATGCTGTTTTGTCATCTATCAATCATTCATTGACCATATCTACAGCTATTTTTACAGCAGCCGCAGCGGTTCTTTTTCAACTTCTAGTCTGGAGAATATATAGTTTTCATTCTTGGATAGTAAATTCCATATCTTGCATATCTTTGTAATGTTTTTCTAATCTTTGGTATATATCTACGAGTTCGCTGTAGCAATTTGGCATTACCTTTTCTAATTCTTGTATTTCTGCTGGAGTCCTAATTCAAGCAACTACATCTTCTCATTGTGCATTCATCAAAAATTCTCAATAAAATTTATTTTCTCAAGTGGATGGATTTCTAGTAAAACAGACTCATGTTCCGGATGTTTCTCACATATTACCAAACACCATAGATTGTACATTGACAGCTGTTCACAACAATCATTTGATATCATTTAGTTTGCGATATACTATAGCTCTTTCGTTGTTTCGTGAATTGAAAACTGCATTTATAGACATAATCAATTGATCTCTAGGATTCTCTGGAAATTGAGTTCATGCATGTTGGTTTATAGTTTCTTTGTATAATCATACTAATTTTTGTAAATCCTCAGCATCAAGATCTGTATCTAATTTTACTCATTTTTGAGATTTTATTTTTTGTAATTGATCTTCAAAATGATCGTATTCTACTCACATTACAACATCTCCAAACATTTGCAAAAATCTTCTGTAAGAATCTCGGACAAATCTAGGATTGTTGGTCTTGCTGATGAGTCATTGTACAGATTGGTCGTTTAATCATAGATTGAGAATTGTATCCATCATTCATGGCATAGAAGCTGCCGCTCCAGATCTGATAGAAACAAGCAATGGGTCGTTGATGTCTCATAACCTTTTTCACATATGATGTTCTAGATGTTTGAGTTGATGTTCTATCTGATCCAAAACTTCTTGAGGTAATTTTTTGTCATTTTTGTAATACATATCACAACTTTCTGTAGATATAGTAAATCAATCTGGAATAGGCAATCACATAGATACCATTTCAGCTAGATTGGTTCATTTACCACCTAGAATTTCTTTGGATATTCATTTGCCCTCTACAAAAGAATACACGTACTTTTTTGGTTTAGAGAATAATCACATTTATTTGAATTTAGGATTTAAAATTATTAATTTAAAAATTTTAGCGATAAAAAAATTATCGAGCAGATATAATAAATTATTATGATTTTTTTTCAAGGGAGAAAAATAGCAAATACAATTTTGGTAAAAAGATCTGATTGTTTTTGCTTATATTTTTGCTCATTGTGAGGTAATATATTCTTCTGTTTTGATATGAGCGTCACTTAGTTTTTTGGAACTTATTTGTGATGGTGCCTGAAAGAGCAAATCTTCTAATTGTGGACTTTTGGGAAAGGCTATTACTTCACGAATAGTTTTTTGTTTTTGCAACAACATAATTAATCTATCTAGACCCAAAGCTATTCATCCATGAGGAGGCGTACCGTATCAGAAGGCATCTATCATATGTCATATGCTTTTTGTAATTGTTTCAGTTTTATATCACATGATTTTGTATGTAGATTCCAATATTTCTGGTATATGAGCTCTGATTGATCATCATCATATTTCACATCCATCCATTACTATATCATATTGTTGAGCTAGTATTTTTTCTACATCAACTCATTGTATATGTTGATCGAGATATTGTATTTGTGGCATAGAAAATGGGTTGTGAGTAAACTTCCATTTTCATGTTAATGTTTTTTCAAACATGGGAAAGTCAACTATTCGACAAAGTCATACATCTTCATCACTATATAATTTTAATATTTCTCAAATCCTTCTTCTAACTATGTCTAGTGCTTTGTGAGCTATTTCTGCTTTGGCTGCTGAAAAAAATATTGTATCTCCTATTTTAGCTTCCATTTTTTGTATGATTTTTTGACATACATCTTCACCTAAAAATTTTACTATAGGAGATTGGAGATAATCAGCTTGGATGGTAATATAGGCCAATCATCCCAGTCAACTTTGTATTGCAAGTTTTGTCAAATCTTCTACTTGTTTTTTTGTGATGTCTTGCTCTATTTTCAAGCATTTGACTATTCATCAGGATTTTATTACTTTTTGAAAAACTTCAAATGGAGTGTCTTGGACAATATCTGTGACATCTTTGGATCTTAGGTCAAATCTAATATCTGGTTTGTCTGTTCAATATTCTTCTATAGCTTGTTTATATGATATTATCTGTATTTTACTTGGAATTTTTTTGTGTGGATAAAACTTTTTGATAATTCCCAAAATCAAATCTGAAATCAGACTCATAATTTTTTTTTGACTGACAAATGCCATCTCAATATCAAGCTGAGTAAATTCTGGTTGACGATCTCATTTATCATCTTCATCACGGAAGCATCTTGCGATTTGATAATATTTGTCAAATCATGAAAGCATACACATTTGTTTAAATTGCTGAGGAGATTGTGGTAATGTATAAAATTTTCATCAATGCACTCTACTGGGTATGATAAATTCTCTTGCTCATTCATCTGTTCATTTTCCAAGTAATGGAGTTTCTATTTCTATAAAATCTTTTTGATCAAAAAATTGTCTCATATAAGAAATGATTTGATATCTTTGGACTATTCTGTCTCTGGTTTCGTGGCTTCTTAGATCCAAAAATCTATATTTTAATCTGAGTGTTTCTCAGGTGTGTTTGGCATCACTTATTGCAAAAGGCAGCGCCTTGGATTGTGATAAAACTAGGA
>DJVF01000022.1 GCA_002441085.1 Patescibacteria group bacterium UBA6263 | reverse complement strand
TTGCTGAGGAGATAAATTCTTTGCAAAGTGGTACTGGACTACAGATAACTGCTATTTATGGTGGACAATCTTATGAGATTCAAAATAGAGCTTTGAGAAGATGAGTAGATATTGTCGTTGGGACTCCTTGAAGGATAATGGATCATATGGATAGAGGGAGTATCAAGCTAGATAATTTAGCTTATTTCATATTGGATGAGGCTGACGAAATGTTGAATATGTGATTTTTGGATGATATAAAAAAAATATTTGCTAAAACAAAGGTAGATAAGAGGGTGTTGTTGTTTTCTGCAACTATGCCAAAAGAAATATTGAGTATAGTAAAAAAATATATGTGAGAATGTCAGCTTATATCTGCCAAAAAAGCTGAGTCTGATATCGTGCAGACGGAACAATTTTATTTGGAAGTTAATGAAAGAGATAAATTTGAAGCTTTGTGTAGAGTAATGGATAATGAACCAGATTTTTATTGAATTGTGTTTTGTAAAACAAAAGCGGATGTAGATTTTTTGTTTAATAAACTACACGAGAGATGATATATGGTACAAGCTCTTCACTGAGATATAGCACAAAAACAGAGAGAAAATATATTAAAATTATTTAAAAACAAGAAAGTTAAAATACTTATAGCAACCGATGTCGCTGCAAGATGAATAGATGTAAATGATATGACGCATGTAGTCAATTATAATTTTCCTCAAGATCCCGAGAGATACGTACATAGAATAGGTAGAACTGGTAGAGCAGGTAAGACATGAAAAGCTATTACTTTTGTAACAGGAAGTGAATATAAGAAACTTGGATTTTTTCAAAGAGCAACAAAATCTGATATTAAAAAAGCTGAAATACCTGAAATTAAAAATGTTATCAAAAATAAACAGACTAGATTGAAAGTTAGTATTGATTCTGCTATAGAAGCTTGAAATCTAGATAAATATGATGAGTTTGTAAATGAATTATTGCTTGATCGTGAGCCCAATAAAATAATTGCAGCATTATTGAAAATGGCCTATAAAAATGAATTAAGTGAAGATAATTATAAACAAATAGATAAAGTAGGTACTAGACAAACGTATTCAACTAATTGAGCAACTAGGTTATTTTTTGCTATAGGTAAGCTAAAATGATATTCTCCTAGATCTTTGGTAGAATATATTTATCAAGAAACTGGTGTGAGTGGTAGAGATATAGATGATGTGAGGGTTTTGGAAGATTTTTCTTTTGTGAGTGTGCCTAGTGCCAAAGCTGCAATAATAATAAGAAAATTTGACTCTAAGAAGCAAAATTGAAAATCTATTGTTAGCATAGCAAAAGAATCAAGTACAGCGCCATCAAGAGATAGTTATGATAATAAAAGATCTTATAGCAAACCATATTCTAGAGAATCTAGAAATGGAGCTTATGATAATAAAAATAAATATTCCAAAAAGAGTAGTGGAGATAATAAGTCTTCTAGATATGGATGATATGAAAAAAAACGTTCTAAAAATTATTAATTTAATCTAATGTGCAATAAAAACTTTAATTAAAAAAGATTATATTGTATAATGCCTATTGATAACTACATATTTGACTTTTTGATATTAAATGTATTTATTCTGATTTACACTTGTTTTATGACAGGAAATTATTATACTACATTTGATATTAGGTTTAATTCACTTAATACAAAATTTTAATTTTTTTTTCTTAATTATTATGAACGGTAAAATCAAGAAGTGGCTTGGAGACAAGAATTTTGGATTTATAGAGACTCCTGAAAAAGAGTACTTTTTCCATATCTCAGGATGTGTTCCAGGATTTGAGCCAAGTGAAGGTGTTGAAGTTACTTTTATTGTATGAAGCAATGAAAGAACTGGTAGAGAGCAAGCGCAAGAAGTTCAAGCTGCATAATTTTCTTCGGAAATATCTTGAAAAAACTCGCTTAGGCGAGTTTTTTTGTTGATTTAAAAGTTTTTTTGTTTATTTAGTATATATTAGATTGGATATACTTTATTTATTACTTAGAATTATATGAAATGAAGTAAATTGTTGTTTGTAATTTTGACACAAAGTTTTTTGGCTATAGTTATATCTTTGTATTTTTCTAATTTTGGAGATCCTTATCTAAACTTTGTATCTGGTAACTTTTTTGGATGAAGTGGCTTTGAACCATGTAATTTATGTCGATGGGATAGGATATTTATGTATCCTTTGTTTATAACATCAGCAATATGATTGATCACCAAAGATAAGAACGTCTGAAAATATATTATAATACCTAGTGTTTTGTGAGTTATACTGTCATGATATATGTATGGTATGCAAAAATTTAGTTTTTGGTGACCTACTTTTTGTAATTTAAATAATCCTTGTGTGATACCTCAAGTATGATATTGGGGATTTGTCACTATACCTTTTTTGGCATTGATAGCATTTGGGGTAATATTGATTAGCGTGTTGTGGTTTATCAAAAAAAATAAATAAGTCAGATTTAAATTATTTTAAAATATGATGATAAAAAAAGTACCTGTAATGACTCAAGAAATATTGAAATTTCTTATAAAAGCTCAGATAAATGAGCTTACTGAGTCTATAATATATTATAAATTGGCTAATATTAGCAAAGATCCAAAAAATAAGAAGACTCTTTCTATTATATCTATGCAAGAAAAAAAACATCATGATATATGGAAATCATATACAAATGTAGAGGTAAAGCCAAATAACTTTAGAATAAGTTTTTTTGTAATGATTGTTAAGATCTTTTGATTGAGTTTTGGTATAAAGTTGATGGAAAAATGAGAAGTATATGCTCAGCAATCTTATAGTAAATTGGGCGGTTTGGTACCAGAACTTGTAAAGATACAAAAAGATGAAGAAGGACATGAAAAAAAATTGATAGATATGTTGAATGATAAATGATTGTTTTATATGTGATCTATAGTTTTGTGATTGAATGATGCTTTGGTTGAATTGACTGGAGTCTTGGCATGATTGACTTTGGGACTTCAAAATACCAATTTGATAGCTGTGGTTGGATTGATCACTGGTATATCTGCTTCTTTTTCTATGTGAGCATCTGAATATTTATCTACTAAAGCTGAATGAAACGATAGCAAAGCACTTACATCTTCTTTGTATACTCGATCAGCATACTTTATAACTGTTGTTTTTTTGATATTACCATATATTTTTATAAAAAATCCATTTATAGCTTTGCTAGTTACTATGCTGGTAGCTTTGATTATTATAGCTTTGTTTAATCGATATGTATCTATAGCACAGAATCATAATTTTCGTAGAAAGTTTTTGGAAATGGCTATGATAAGTATGGGAGTAGCTATAATTAGTTTTGGAATTGGCTTTGTAATTAGATCAGTATTTGGTTTGGAAGTTTAGTATTTATAGGTATAGAATAATAGAGCTGTATGATGGAATGGTTGTTTAATTTATATTTATAATGAAGTGTATATGAATCATCCCCAAAAAATAGAAAAATACAATTGAAGCAATCAAGAATTAGTAGAGGATATAGGTAACTTAGACTATGATGTTCTTGTAGATCATTTTAATCTTCTTTCAAAAAAATTTGATAAAGATTCTAAAAATGATATAGAGATTAAACATCCTCAGGTTTGAAAAAAATTAAAAAATATATCTGATAGATTGAAAGAAATCCTTGAGCAAGAAGTCCAGCCCTTGGCTGATATCTGTAGGGAGTATAATCAAAGAGGTGAAAGATAATTTCTTTATAACAAAAATTACTCCCTAAAGAGTAATTTTTTTGTGAATTGAAATTATAATTATTCTGCAGCTACTTCAGGAGTTGCTTCAGGAGCTTTTTCTTCTGTTTGAGGTACTTCAGGAGCTGCCTGTGTAGCATCTGTACCTACTACTTCTTCTACAGTCGTTTCGTCTGTCATTGTATTTCGGGTTATAATATAAAAGGTTTCTCGTACCAATTGATGATACCAATTTAATTGTAGGAAACTAATTCTTAATAGATAGTCTTTTTTGTGTGTTGCTTATGTTAGATTAATCCGTAGACTCAGATATAAATTTATTTGCAGAGCTTGATTTTATATATTATTTAAACATGACAGAACTACTTATTATTTTTCAGTTAAATACTGATAAAAAAACAACTATTGTAAGTGATATGATCCTTCCAATACCAAAATGACTATCAAATATCGAACTTGTAACTCTAGTCAAAAACACTCTTGCAGAAATAGAATGAGCTGGTGCAATACTCAATATTATCAATCTAAATACTATCAATGCCCCAAAGGTAGAAGTAGTAAAAGATTATACTCCTAGGCCAGAACGTACATCATTTTGACCTAGAAAAAATAAGAACCATAGTAATAATGGATTTTCTAGAGGTGAAGGTAGACCATCAGCGAGATATGGAGGGCATACTGGTAGACAATCAAGAGAAGAAGATAGACCACCAAGAGAGGATAGTAGGCCATTTAGAGAAGAACGTAAATGATGATTTCGTCCCAATAAAGCATCTGCTTGATGATACTGACATAAACCTTCATGATGATATCCTAAATGAGGTAGATCATCTCGTCCATCTAGATCAAGATAAGAAAAAAATATGTATAAAAGAGAGGAATAGTCTTCTCTTTTTTAAATTACTAATCAAATCCTCTAATAAAAAATAATTTTTTAAATTAATATTAAAGATATAAAAAATATTTTAAGGTAAAAATAGTTAGATAATTTAAAAGACTAATTTATTAGCTTTTATACTTGGCACAATGTATCTTGTGCAAAGTATGATATATTTCTTTGAGATTCTTTAAATTTGCTTTAGATCTTATATTTCATTTATTTATGTAAAATAAATAAATTATTTTTTGTTTTTCGTTTTTCGTGAAATTGTAAGAACATACAAAAAGAAGATTTCTTATTATGTCTGGAATGACAAGTACTCTAAATAAATGTTGTTGGAATCCCTTATGGGATGCTAGAATGCCTTTAGATACTAATTTCATGAAATTTTAAGGTGTGTTTGAAATGTTAACTGGTAGTTTGTTCAGCTCAGTTTTAAAAATCGTCAAAATGGAATCGTATTTTGAGTCTTTTTGAGCTAAAACAAGGGTAGCCTGACTATCGTCAGATAAATTTGAAAAAAATAAAAATCTACTTGTCGGTAGACAGGATTAGGGTAGTACTACTCTATTTTTGATTTAAAAATAAAAAAAAGAAAAAATTTTGCATAAAAGATTGTAAATAAAATATATTAAAATTATTTTTAATATTATGTATTATAAAAAAACATTGTTTGCAAGAAATTTAATTTACTTTGCACAATTTTATTGGCTATTTTTTATCTTTGATAAACTCTTGAGTAATATGTCTATAAATACACTTGCATATACACCAGAATCTAATGTAAAATCTATAAGCAGATCTTGTCAATCTCGACGATATTTGGATTTGTGCGGTCGTGTCCATAGATTTCTTCTAAGTCAAAATATTTTATTGTCAGAGAATATTTTTATAGCTTTGGAATTGATATTATTGCTTTCCAAAAAGGATTTTTCTAGTTTTCAAGATTGAGTTTCAACTAAGGGACATAGTAAATTGTTTCATATGATTGGTCATGTAATATTTAATTGTAGGTCAGATTGATTTTTGATTTCTTCTTTTATTTGATTTGGATAATAAAAATAATCTTTATTGAATTTATTATTTTGTATAATTTTGATTGAATTTTGGGTTTGATCAAAATATCATAAAGTATTTGGTTGGATATTGACTATATCTCAATCTAGTAGAGAGATCCCTCACTTTGTCCTAATATCTAAATATTGATTAAATAATCGACTTGCATAGGATTGTAATTTAAATTTGGATTCAAATTTTTCTTTTAATATTATTTTGGAATCTAGGATATCTTTACCTATTTGTCGATTTTTACTGTCTATTCAGAATCTTTGTTTACCGAAACTATTGGGAAATCAGGTTTTGAATAATTTGGGAATCAGTGTTTGAATATTTTTGATTTCTATCTGACTAAGATTTTTGTTTGCTCTGAGTCTGATATGAAATGTATTGTTTATATGTGTTGTCATACCTATTGGTTGATGGTGTCGAGATGTCTTTATGATTCTGGTTTTTTGGGATAATGTATTTAAAAAGTTATTTTCTCATCAGATTTTATTTAGAGCACTTTTGTATATACTTACTCGTTGTCTAGTGATTGCATCTTTATCTTTGAGTCATGCAAATCATAACGTCAATCTAGAGATATTGAGTTGTTTACATAAAAACTTGATAATATCCATTGTGCTAAGATTTCTTTTTTCAAAATAGACAAAAAGAGCGTCTCATTTTCAACTAAGTTGAAATGGCAACTCCTCTTCTACTATAAAATCTTGAGATTTTTGTTTGAAAGAAAATAACATATTAGTCTAAAATTATAAAAACTAAATATATAGTAGTATTTGATAATTGTTTTGCAATCAAAACTTATTGTGACTGTTCTATATTTTGTATTTGTTTTTTGACTATTCCTTCATCGTCAGGATTGGTGATTCATAATCGTTGGTCTGATGTGGGATATAATTGTATTTGAATAATGCTCGATTTGATTAGATTGGATAGCTCTACTGGTAGATAGCATTCTACTACTCTATCTTGTTGATGATTTTGTTTGAAATTGAGAAGTATTTGATTTAAGTTGTCTAAATCATTTTTTTGTAGTCCAAATATATTCATACTACATAGATCTTTGGGATTTAATCAGATTTTATCTAATGAATCTTTTTGTATTCATAATATTTCATTGATTTCTTGAACATAATTAGATTGATTGACTTTGAATATTCATCTATTGGTACTACCCTTTTGAGGTATTACATCTTCTAGTATATATCATATAGATGCTGAATTATCGTGGTTTTGTAAGTGATTAAATAGAATTTGAAATGAATTGGATCAATATATATCATCTCAATTACATACTATAAATGGTCAGTCTATTAGATTTTTTGCACTACATATAGCATCTACAGTCCCCCGTGGTCTATCTCTATGAGTTTCATCAAATGTCTGTAGAGCATATTCTACCGGTATGGATTGGTAACTATTTCCAAATTTTTGTTTAAAAGGTGTTTCTGTCATTTTACCTACTATAAATATTATTTTGGAAAAATCTGATTTTAGAGCTTGATGCATAGAATATTCTATCAATGTAGTATCGTTGGGTCAGACTTTGGCAAATTGTTTTATTTTACCACCAAAGCGAGATGACATTCATGCAACCATATAAACTAATGATATTTTTTTATTCATTAAGTATGGTATATAATAATTAAAATTTATAGTGAATATATAACTTATTATAGTATAGATTTCAAGAATAAAAAAAAGCTATCCAGTAAATAACAGGATAGCCGGTCATCTGAACCGGCCTGCCTATTATACTATTAGGCGTATAAAACAAGAAGCTTTTGACTGCTAGTTGTATATGCCCAATAAAATTATATAGAAAACCGGTTCAAGATTTGTGTTGCGAAGTTACGCTTTGGTAAGCGAATGACTTTGCTACAAACTTTCAGAATACTGATGTTTGCTTTTTGGCGATAGGTCCATATGACATAACTCATTTTTGTTTAATATTTTATTTTACATCATCATAAGTAATGTTGTTTATCAAAAAAACAAATCAAATATTACATAATCCACTATACTTTCGTTATCACAAGAATGCTTTTATAATTAAATTTATAGTTACATGTTTTATAATATATTTATAATAAGAGTGAGTGATAATTGATTATAAAAAAAACCTGAAATGGTTCAGGTTTTTATTTGATTACTTTTTGAGTTGATATTTTATTCTTGGAAGGCAGGAGCAAAATCAACAATTGGTGCGATTTCTGCTCACTCACTTGCTTCAAATAATTCTCTTTGTTTGAATCATAATATAGATGCTATCAAATTATTTGGTACTCTGCGGATATAAATATTATAATTTTTTGCTGTTTCATTGAAGGTTTTTCTTTCTACTGCTATTCTATTTTCAGTTCATTCTAATTGAGATTGTAGTTCTAGAAAGTTTTGATTTGATTTGATATCAGGATAATTTTCTGTTACCATCAATAATCTAGATAATGCTGATGAAAGTTCAGTTTGTGATTTTTGAAAATTGGAAAATTCTTGTATATCATCTATATTTATATTTACTTTTGTTGCTGCTGCTCTAGCATTTGTGACTCATATAAAGACTTGTTCTTCTTGTGATGCAATTCATTTTACAGTGTTTACTAGGTTTGGTATAAGATCTAATCTTCTTTGATATACATTTTCTACTTGTGATCGTGCAGTTTTGGTTGATTCGTCTAATCAAACCATAGTATTGTATTTATCAGATATGAAAAGTATAATTAATAAAATTATTCATAAGATTACTCATAAAACAATTAATAAAGATTTTTTCATTTAAAGTTTTAATATATAAAAGTGATTATATTTATAATATTATATTTGTTTTTTTCAATATTTTATCGTTTACCACTAGCTCATCCTCATCAAAAACTTCCACCTCCGAATCATCATCCTGAGTTTCATCAAAAATTTCCACCTCCGAATCATCAAATTCCAAATGATCAATTACTTCATTTTCAGAATATTCAAAAAAACATTCATATAAATCAGATTATTATTGATATTATAAAATTAGATATAAAATATCATAATATTACTCATATTGATAATATTGTTATAAATGTTATAAATCGACTTATTCTATTTTTTCTTTTGGATTTGGGAACTATTGTACGAGAAATTATAGCTGCTGCAAATCATCGAAAAAATAACAATTCAATATTTATTGATCACTGATTTGATATTGTATTATCGCTTTGAGAATATTTTTTGATGATGTTAGGATCTTTTTGAATATATAAATATATTTGATTGATTGTATCATATATTCATTGAAAATAATTTCACTGTTTAAAATTTGGATTTATGTTTTTTTCTCAAATTCTTTTGGCTATAGCATCTGTTATTGTAGCTTCTAGTCAATATCATATCTGTATAGATCGTTGTCTATCTTCGATAGAAATTAAAATTACTATTCAGTTATTTAGATCTTTATCTCCAACACTTCGTTTGTTTCATATATCAGCTCATAGTAAATTTATATTATCTCATTGTATAGTTGGAACTATTAAAACGGCTATTTCAGAGCTAGTTTCTTGTCTTATATTTGATATTAGATCTGAAATTATTACTTTTTGTTTATCAGTTAATATATTAGATTTGTCTGTGACAAATCATTCTGGATTTGGTATTTCAAATCATAAACTATATCATAATATTAAAATTGATAATATAATTATATAAATTTTTTTAAACATTATTTTTTTGAAGTTTTAAATTTATATAAAGACCGGTCCATATTTATAATTTTATTTATTAATTAGATCGGGCTATAAAATATATACTAATATTTGATAAATTTTAATATGTATTGTCTGATGCTTTTGTGACTTTCTCTGTAAATTTCATAATCTCTTTTTCAAAATGTAGTTCAACTTCTCACACTGCACCATTTCTATTTTTCCTTATGCATACATCTGTAGATCATTTTTTATCTGTATCAGGATCATAATAATCTTCTCTATGTAGCATTATCACAGCATCAGCATCTTGTTCTATCGCTCATGATTCTCTAAGATCGCTAAGTTGAGGTTTTTTGTCTACTCTTTGTTCAACTGCACGTGAAAGCTGAGACAACGCAATAATTGGAACCTCAAGCTCTTTTGATAATTCTTTTAATCATCTAGAAATTTCACTTATTTCTTGGACTCTATTTCATTGAAAGCTAGTTCAATGCATTAATTGAAGGTAATCTATTATTACTAGGTCTAGGCTACCCTTTTCTATCTTTAGCTTTCTTAATTTTGATTTTAATTGAGGTACAGAATATGCTCACTTGTCATCTATATAAATTTTTGTTTCTCATAGTATTTCTATTGCTTCTCATATGTTTGCAAAATCTTCTTCTTCTAAATTTCATTTTGTGATTTTGTACATTGGGACTTTAGAAACTTCAGAAATAATTCTATCTACTATAGATTCTGACTGCATTTCTAGTGATAGTAATGCTACCGATTTATTTTGTTTTATAGCTACATTTGTAAGTATATTTATAGCAAATGATGTTTTTCACATACTTGGACGAGCAGCTACAATTATAAGTTCTCATGGTTTGAATCATGTAAGATAATTGTCTAATCATACGTATCAAGATAAAACCTTTCTCTCATTTGCTTTTTCTGGATTATCAACAATTTCCATATAATTTTCTATTCTTTGTTTTAGGATATCTGATATTTTTATTAGAGAATCTCATACTTTTTGTTGTGTAAGTTCAAATATTTTTTTCTCTATATCATCTAATATTTCAGTAGTATCTTTTTGTTGGTATACATCTCATATAATTCTTTGAGATACTTTTAATATGTTTCTTAGGACTGATTTATCTTTTACTATTTTTGAATATTCTCCACAAGGGGAAGTGGAAATAAGAAAACTTGATAATTCGTATAAATAATCAATTCATCATATAAGATCGATTTCATTGTTTTTTGTCAACTGATCTGCTACTGTAACTGTATCTATAGTTTTACGTTGTATTCGTAATTCCTGTATGGCTTTGTATATCATTGAATGTTCTTTTTGATAGAAATCTTGTGAGATTAGTCAATCTCAGTCATAAACCCATATGACGTCATTATCCATTAGAGCTCAACATAAAACTCATTTCTCTGCTTCAATGTTATGTGGTGGTAAATTGATATCGTCTCTATTGATCATTTTTGATTTAGTATTTAAAGTATTGTTTTTATATTTAAAATTTTTTGATTATCAATCCAAATAATTGTTTTTATTGTCTAAATATGTCTAGACTTAAAATAATTTTCAGTATTGATATATATTGTTGTTTGCTTTGAGTCGCTTATTTGTATTTCATATATCTCGATAAGAATTTATTTTTAATCAGTATATTTTTGTTTTTTTAGCTAATATATTTATTCAATCTGCAAGGCGAAATTTTGATCAATTTTTTTGTTTTTTAATATCTTGTAATATAGAAAATATTTCGTTGGGTAATATACAAAATCCATCTCGTATATAATTTGAAGGGGCTTTTTGTATATTGCGACTTTCTTCTATTTCCAATACGAGTTCTCAATCTAATTTTGCTACTCAATGATTTGATACTTCTTTTATTGGTTGTGGGCTTATTCATATTATTGGAGATTGTGTTTGTTGAAATTTCTCTATCATCATCTGAAAATCTTTTTTGTCATATATTGCATCTCAAAAATTAACCATAAAAAATTTTTCGTTTATTTGTTTTTTACACTGTAAAATTGCTCATCATGTACCCAACCATTTTGATTGATTTAAAAAAGTATAATTTGCTATTTTTTGAGGATTTTGAACTTTTGCCAACATTTCTATTTTGTTTGATTTAATTAGCATATTTTCTATTTCATCATTTTTTTCAAATCGAGTTTGTATTATTTTTTTGTTTTTTGTAAGTAAAACTAATATGTCTTTTATTCAACAAGATGTTATTCAATTAACTATGTATTGAATCGTTGGCTGATCTCATATTGGCATCATTTCTTTGGGTATTACTTTGGATATCGGTAGCATTCTTGTTCAATATCATCAAGCTAGTATTATAGATTTCATTTTTTGTTTTTATTGTTAATAATTAAAATAACTGAAGTTGTTTTGAAAGAAAATTTAGAGTAAAGAGGAATCATTTTTCTACTAATTTGATTTCTATATTTTCATTTGAACAATTTGTATTAGAATCATAATTAGATAGTGGTATAATAATTATATTATCTGTAATATTTGATATTATAGTATCTAAAATAGGTATATTTACACCTAAATTTAATTGAATAGGTTCGTTGTGAAAAATTTCTTGTAAAAATCATTCAGCTTTTGAAAAATACTTATTATCTTTATTTATTTGTACTGGTTCAGATTTTCTATTGATATAAATATAATGTTCCACATATTTTGGTAAATTGGCCAGTGTTCGTTGCTGGAATGACTTGATTATATTGTCTGAATTTTGTCTTATTACTGTTTTGAAATTTATATTTGCTGTAGCTATATTTTGTATGGTAATATTTTCTAATTGATTTTGACTACCTGAATGAATAGATGTTATTTGGATTGTAGGTCTAAGTCAAATTTGGGATATGTAATCAAATGTTTTTTCTTTAAAAATTTCTTTTATTCATAAATGTTTTTGTATTTCTTCTTTGTTAAATTCTATTTTTTTGTTTCTTAATATTGTATCGAAGACTGGCGTCTGAACTTGATAATAAAAATATGGTATATTTATTTGAGTGTTTGCTCAATATAATTTGGATGTTAGTTTAGATAATTCGTGTATTGCATTGGGAACTATTCATCAGAAATATCATAAATTGATATTATTGTCACTAGTTTTGATAGTTAGTTGTAGTTCTATATCTCACCTTGTAGATACTCATATTCATCAATGTTGGTTAACTAAATTTCAATCTGATAATAGAATAAAATCTGATTTTAAGTTTTCTTTATTTTCTATGATAAATCTTTTTGTGTCTTTTGATCATGTTATTTTTTCTCATTCTATAAGGAATCTAATGTTATATCAAATGTTTTTTTCTTTTATTAATTCGAAAATCGCTAACATATGGATAAGTATTTGTCATTTATTATCTGCTACTCCCCTTCAGTAAATATTTTCTTTTCAAATATATAAAGAAAATGGATCTTCTTTTCGTCAGTCTTTTTTGTATGCAGAGACTATATCATAATTTCAATATATAGTAACTGTTGGTAGTTTGTCATCATGGATATATTCAGCTATTATTATAGGATTTCAATATCAATCTATAATCTTTACGTCCATTTTATTTTCTTCAAAAATCTTTTTTAACCATTTGCTGGTTTTTTTGATTTCTGGAATATATTCATCGTTTGTTGATATACTTTGAATCTGTACAAATTCTTTGAGTAATTGATAGTATCTTGCTATCATGTTGTCTATCATATATTAAAAAACTATTTTGCGTAGTTTTTTATTTTTCTTTTTGCTTTGTCATTGGATGGTTCAAGTTCAAGTACTTTGAAATAATATTTTTTTGCATTATCATAATCATCTATTTCTTCATATAAATCAGCTAATGTTACCATATAATTGGTATTAGTTGGTCTAAGTTTAACTATCTTTTCCATTGAGTCTATTGCCTCTTTTTTCCTTTCAGTATTATAAAATATTTCTACCATGCTTATGTAATATTTAGGATTGGTAGGCTTTAGATTGATAGATTTTTCTATAAGAATTTCTGCTGTTTTTAAATCTCATGTAAGTAGATATATTTCTCATATTTGTCGTATTGCGTTATGATCTTCTGGATCTCTTTCTATAATTTTTTTTGATAGAGAAAGAGATTTTTTATGGTCTCATATAGTAAAATATAGTTCTGCAAGTTGTTTTGTGATCTCTAAATTTTGTGGATCTATAGCCAATCATTCTATTAGTTTTTTTTCATAATCATCTATTTTTCAATCTTTTTTAAATATAGATGCTTCATAAACGATTCTTTCTAAAAGTTTTTTTTGTTTAAGAATAATATTTTTATCTTGTTGTGTTTCTACTTCTTCGTCTATTATCTCTTCATTATTACTTTCTTTATCAATATATTTTTGATCTTCATTGTGTTTTGTATTGCTAGTATCTATAATATTAATTATATCTTCCAATCAGTCATCGTTTTGTTTAAAGTCTTTTATTGTTTCTGTTTTTATTTCATTATTTTCATTTCTATCTTTATCTAAGATTTCTTTTTTTATTTTTTTTAATGTTCTGAAATCATTGAGTTTTTGCTCTAAAAAATCAGATATTTTAAATATTTTTTTTGTTAATATAAAAAATAATAATCATAGTGGTAGACTAATTATAATTATGCTTAAGATTATCCATAAAATTGTTCAGGTTTTGATCATTTTAATAATTTTACTTTTTTAAATTTTCTTTGCTTTGTGTGTTTTCAATTTTTTCTTGTTGTTTTGTTTTTATTACTTTCAACTGTGATACTGGGACTCTAAACATTTCTCAATTTTCTGTTTTGATTGTTACATCTCATGTCATTATATTGTAAGATGTGGAGTATCATTTGGAGTCTCAACAAGCTTCACATTCTACCAAAGATCATTTTGTTGGATATTTTTTACTTTCTTGTATATATAATTCTAGTTCGTATATCAAACTACATTTTAATTTTCAACATCTTCATTTTAGTCTTTCTATATCTCTTCATTCTAAATTTTGAAGGATTATATTTTCCATCTCTACGCTTGGTAATGCTCTAGAACTTTTGCAACATAGATTTAATCAATTACATCATGCTATATGATCTGTATCAGGCGACATTTTGATCATATCTCTAGCTCATACTTGAAATAGAAATATATTTTTTCATAGTTTTTCTCTTAGTCATTTTACAAATTCTGTAAATACATATCTTTCTTCAGAGTAAAAATAAAAATAAATCTGATCTCAATATGTGTTGAATCTTGCTGTTACGGGTATTGATCATTTGAAGTTTTCTTTGAAAGATTGTTTGAATATGGGAAAGATTTCTAAAGCAAATTTTTGTTGTTCTTCAAAATATTTTTTTTCTTCTGCTTCTAATATTTTTTCAAAAGTACCCTTTCTATCTGTAATGATTTCATGTCATAGATTGGTTCAAACTGATAATTTAGTAGTGTTGTTTTTGTCTTCTAGGTTATAAACTATTTTGTCTCAGGGTTTTATTTGTGAAAAAACATTTTCTTGTATGTTTTCTATTTCTATGTTTTTATTGGTAAATCGGTCTAGGACGTATAACTTCATTTAATTGTTATATTAAATTAAAACATTATTTTAACATCAAATCTTCAAATTCTTCTTTTGTAAGATACTCTTTTTTAAGCAATATAATAGATATTTTTTCAATTAGATTTTTGTTGTTTTTTATAATTTTTTTGGAGTTTTCATAACAACTTAATAAATATGATTTAACTTTTTTATCTATTAGTTCTGCTGTTTTTTCACTATAATTCTTGTATAATTTATATTCATCTTTACTCTGATCTGAGTATTGAATTGGTCACAAATCTTCGTCCATTCAATATTTGGTTAGCATATCATATATTATTTTGGTTGCTTTTTCAAAATCATTGGATGCTCATGTAGTGATATTGTCTTTGCCAAAGAATATTTCTTCAGCCGCTCTTCATCATAATAAAGAGCTAACTTCATCTAAAAATTTAGATTTGGAATATAAGTATTTATCTTCGTTTGGTAATATTCGAGTAACTCATAAGGCATGTCATCTGCGCACTATTGATATTTTTTCAACAGGATCAGCATTTGGTAATATATGAGAAGTAACTGCATGTCATAATTCATGATAAGCTATTATCTTCTTTTCTTCTTCTGAAATTCATTTTCATTTTTTTTCTGGTCACATTAATACTTTTTCTAGTGCATATTCAAAATCTTTTATTTCTATAGTACTTCTATTTTCTTTGGCTATTTTTAGCGAAGCTTCGTTGGTTATATTTTCTATGTCTGCTCAAACTAATCAACTAGTTCTTTTGGCTAATGATTCTATCTTTAAGTTTTTGGCAATCTTCTTTTTTTTGAGATAGTAGTTGAAAATCTCTATTCTTTCTTCGTATGTAGGAGCTCAAACCATAATTTTTCTATCAAATCTTCATGCTCTAAGTAATGCAGGATCTAATGTATCAGGCCTATTGGTAGCGGCTATAACAATAATTTTGGTATTGTTGTCGAATCAATCCATTTCAGTAAGTATTTGGTTTAGTGTCTGTTCTTGTTCTTGGTGTCATCCAGTAAATCATGCCCCTCTCTTTTTTCATATGGCGTCTATCTCATCGATAAATATAATTGCTCTTTCTGTGGCTTTTGCTTTTCAAAATAATTCTCTAACTTTGGCTGCTCACATTCCTACCAACATTTCCATAAACTCTGATCAAGATGCACTAAAAAATGGAACTGATGCTTCTCATGCTACTGCTCTAGCTAATAATGTTTTGCCTGATCATGGTTGTCAGTAAAGTAAGACTCATTTGGGATGTCTTGCTCATACTTTGTGATATTTTTCTGGATTCTTTAGATAGTCTACTATTTCACTTAATTCTGATTTTACTTCTTCCATTCATGCTACATCTGAGAATTTGGTTTTACTTTGTGCTTTGGATGAAAGTTTACCAACTTTTATATTGAATGGTAATCAACCTCATTTGGGCATTGCAAATTTTGCAAGGAAAAAAAGTAATACTAAAAACAATATTAAAGGTCAGATTTGTTCTAGTATTTTTTGAAATATTGATGTTTGTGTAAATTCTATATCTACTTGAGTTTTTCATTCCAAATCTATTCATAAATCTTTTAGTGAAGCATCGGATGGTTTAAATGATGAATATTTATTGTAATGTTCTTGTGTCAGATTTTTATTTATACCTATAAATGAATTGTTTTCTCATGTTCATAAAAATTCTAATCAATCTATCTTGGTATCATTTATTATTTTGATATTAGAAAATGTTCATCAATTATATAATTTAAGCCATTGATCTAGGGATACTTCTTCTTTTTGTTTGATTACTTGTATACTTTCTTGATTTATTGATATGTTGCTAGATTTGAATATTTGTAGTAATCACATCATAATCATAATAAATGCTAGTGTGAATATTAATCCTTTTTTCATATATTTATAAAAATATCAAATAAATATGTTTGTCTAGTATATAAAATTGATTTTGGATTTCAAATGCAAAGTATAAAGTTTAAAGTTGAAACTAGAAAGGAATTTGTTATTAGTTTAATACTTTAGTATTTAGTTAAAATGAAAGAAGAATTGAAAACATTATTAAAAACTACTCCTAAATATTTGTGATTATTAGAAAAAAACTGAATAAGTACTCCAAAACAGTTTTTACAATATTTTCCTAGAACTTATGAGGATAGGACCCAAATAAGGACCTTAGATAATTTAATTTTTGATGAAAAGGGAAATACTACAACTAAATGAAATATAATTTCAAAAAAAGTTTTTATGAGATGAAGAAAAAAAATATATGATATAAGTTTTGAAGATGAAAAATGAAATAGATGAGCTATATCTATATTTAATTCCTGATATCTGGCTAATCAAATCAAAGAATGAGAGCGATATGTAATAATAGGAAAGCCTGTTACGAAAGCTAGAAAAATAGTGTTTTATCATCCTAGCGTAGTTAGAACTGAAAATTCTAAAATTTGAAACCTGACTGACGACTCCCTTCCCGGTAGGCAGGTCAGGCAAGTTGTTGAATGAGAAGTTGATTTTAAGATCCCGGTTACAGACTTCATTAATAACACTGAAATGAATTTGGTTAATGATGATAGTTTTATGAGTTGAAGAATATATCCCATTTATCCAGAATTGTATTGAATATCTTCTGCATGGTTTGCAAAAAAAATGCGATGACTTATGGACAAAGTAGACATATTTTTTGATGAGTACTTACCTAGTGAATTTATACAAAAATTCTGACTAATTTGAGTCGTAGATACAATCAAACAAATACATTTTCCCACAAATATTGATTTGAATAAATCCGCTTTTCATAGGGTGTTTTTTGATAGGTTGCTTAGAATACAGCTTTATTCTTTGATAAATAAAGATAATTACTGAGTAGAAGTTTGAAAATTTAAAAATCTAGATCCAGATCGAGAAGAAGTTAAAAATATAATAAAAAGACTCCCTTTTGAACTTACTAAGGCTCAAAAAAAAGTAATAAAACATATTATTGAAGATATCCATTTGAATAAGCCTATGATGAGATTGTTGCAATGAGATGTTGGAAGTTGAAAAACTGTAGTGGCTGCTATAGCAGCATATTACACATATAAAATTTTTGGATGACAGTCGGTGTTTTTAGCTCCTTTGGAAGTATTAGCTAATCAACATCACAAAACTTTGGCAAAGTTATTGTTGCCGCTAGGATTGAATGTGGTTTTGCTTACTGGTGCTATGACTAAATGAGAAAAAGATAAAATCAAATCTGATCTTAGAGAATGAAGAATAAATGTACTTGTATGAACACATGCAGTATTGCAAGAAGATGTAGATTTTCAAAATTTAAAATACGCTGTAATAGATGAACAACATAAATTTGGAGTTAGACAAAGAGCAGTACTAAAAAGATTTGGAAGTCCTCATATATTACAAATGAGTGCAACTCCTATACCTAGATCTATGGCCTTAGCATTTTTTGGTGAATTTGATGTTAGTATAATAGATGAAATGCCTGTCGGTAGAAAGCCTATATTTACGAAAATAATTTCTGAAAAAGAATATTTTAATCTAAAATTATGGATATTATCCAAGATAAATGAATGACAAAAAGTTTTTGTTGTGACTCCTCTTATAGAAGAATCTGAGAAGATGGAAGAATTGAAAGCTGCTACTACAGAGTTTGAAGAAATAAAAAATTTATTTCCTGAGCTCAAATCAAAAATATGACTATTACATGGCAAGATGAAATCTAAAGATAAAGAAGATATAATGAATAAATTTAAATCTGGCCAAATATGTCTATTGGTGTCTACAACTGTAATAGAAGTATGAGTTGATGTGCCTGAAGCTACCATAATGATTATTAAAAATTCTGAACGTTTTGGTTTGTCTCAATTACATCAATTGAGATGAAGGATAGGTAGATCTGATTTGAAATCTTATTGTTTTTTGGAAACCAAGAAAAAATCTGGAGATACTTATGATAGACTTAAAGCTATGGAAAAAACTACTGATTGATTTAAACTTGCTGAAATAGATTTGCAAAATCGTGGTGCATGAGAAATACTTGGTACTATGCAATCTGGTGAAAGTGATATTCCATTACATGTATTGTCTGATATGAAATTTCTTGAAAATGTACAAAAATGAGCAAAATGGTTATTAGAAAAATATCCAAATCTTAAATGATTGGATTTATTGAAGAAATATTTGAATGAGAAAATGTGAGATGTTTTGATTTAAAAAAATGGCAGTTAAAAACCGCCAATATATCATAGTTAGGTATAAAGCATTCCTTTGTCTGCTCCTGATTCTTTGTTGACTAAAGAAGGATCCATATTAAAATACTTTTTTTCCCATTCGTATTTTGCGCCGCCGCCCCTTATTAGAGGCGTCTTTTTGCAATTACATTGAGCATTGTAGTATACACGTCCATCTCCGTTTGGACAATGTTTTACAATTACCGGCTCAGCGTTACAATTAGTGCATTTTACTGCTTCTTTGTCTTTTTCTGTACTCATATTTAATGTATTTTTTATTATACTAAATACAATATATATTTAATAATAAAAGTCAATTCTTTTTAGATTTATTGAAAAAATATTTGAAGGAAAAAATGTGAGATGTACTTATTTAAAGCATAAAGCTTAAAGCTGAAAGTAGAAAATATAAAACAAAAAGCTAAATTTATTATAGTTTCCAATTAATTTCTTTTTCTCATTTGTTTCTTAAAATTTCATTAACTTTTGAGAAATGTTTAGATCAAAAGAATCCTCTATGTACAGAGAATGGAGATGGATGTGCGGCTTTTAATACTATATGTTTGGAACTATCTATAAATCATTCTTTGGATTGTGCAAATGCTCATCGTAATAGGAATATTAATCAGGATTTTTTTTCGGATAATTTTTTGATTACTTGATCTGTAAATATATGTCGTCAAATATCTTTATGTGATGCTGGTGTGTCCTTTTTTACTGTTAGGACCGCATTTAACAATAGTATTCACTGTTTTGCTCGTTTGCTTAGATCTCATGACTGTGGTTTAGATAGTCATAAATCTGACTCGATTTCTTTGAATATGTTTTTGAGTGATGGTGGTTGTCTTACTCAATCTTGTACAGAAAAACAAAGTCAATGAGCTTCTCACTCTCAATGATATGGATCTTGTCATAATATTACTACTCTAACCTGATTGAATGGCGTTTGATTGAATGCATTGAATATATCTTTTCACTGAGGATAAATTATATTTCAATTATTTTTTTCTTGTAATAAAAATTCTTTGATCTGTAAAAAATATGGTTTGCAAAATTCATCTTGTAGTATACTCTTCCAACTATTTTCTATATTAATATTATTTAT
>DJVF01000007.1 GCA_002441085.1 Patescibacteria group bacterium UBA6263 | reverse complement strand
GATGGATATGATAAAGATTGATTTGATAAATACTGATTTGATATTGATTGAATTCATCTAAATTGAACTAAATTTGATAATAATGGGTTTGATGTAAATTGATTTGATATTGATGGATATGATAAAGATTGATTTGATAAATACTGATTTGATATTGATTGAATTCATCTAAATTGAACTAAATTTGATAATAATGGGTTTGATGTAAATTGATTTGATATTGATGGATGGAATAAAAATTGGATTTTTGATATAAATAATTGAGCTTTAAGTACCACTTCTCCTGATGTAGTATTGGATATAACTACTTATCCTAAAGCTATTTATATGAGATTCTCTAATGATTGTACTAATCGATCTAATCGAGAAGATTATTCTTCATCAAAAAATTGGATATTATCTCCTGGATATTGATCTAAAAAAGTCTGTGTACAATTTGATTTTGATGGTGATAAAAATCCAGATACTCAAACTCTAGATGATATTATTTATTCTAATATTATATCAAATATAAGTGGTAATATACTTATAAATAATTGAGCTTTAAGTACTACTTCTCCTGATGTAGTATTGGATATAACTACTTATCCTAAAGCTATTTATATGAGATTCTCTAATGATCTTATAGTGCGATCAGATCGAGAAAAAAAATCTGAAAAAAAGGATTGGAATCTACAATGAAAATTTGGAACCAAAACAGTTTATGTACAATTTGATTTTGATGGTGATAAGGTGTTTGATATAGTAGATAGAGATAGTATAAATTATATAAATATAATCACAGATATTATAGGAACTTGACTAAATTACTTAGAAGATGAAAAAATTTTATTATGAATCGGAGATAATATAATGAATATACCTGCTATAATACAAGCAGAATGTTTTCAATGTCCTTGTAGTTTCTCGGACATAATGAATGATCTTTCAAAAAAAGATGCCGTTAGAGCATCTTTGTGGGATAAGATATGAAATATTTTATATAGAGTATCTAACTCTAAATCTCTTGATTTAAATATGAAATAACTATTCTTTTTCTTCTTCAAACAATCACTTAAATACTCTCTTATTCTGATTTTCTCTAATAATATTCTCATCTACTATATTTACTATTTTGGCCTTACCAGAATTTTGTTTTGCTCACTTTACAACTGAAACCAATGTAAATATCAATCATATAAGAAGTAATATTTGTATAAATTTGGAACTTCAAGTAATAGTTATTCTAGATGTAGCATTGCTAATTACACTTACAGTGTCTGTAATTCCAAAAAATGCTGTTGTAATAATCCATAATAATCAGAAATTAACCAATGAATTGTTTTCTTTGAATCATAAATAAGTTATGACAAAATTCTTGAATCTAAAACTTACATTCCACAATAATATAGCAGCTAAAGAAATAAATATGATCAACATAGTTTTGAAATAGGTTCAGGATATTAACCATACAGAATATCATTGTAAATCTCATAAAGAAGAAATCTTTACAACCGGGAAAAAAATCAATAAAAACATTAAAACAAAAAGAAAGATAATAAATAGCCTTTGATTTTTGCTATACCTATCAAATTTATTTATAAATCTTGATAATGCTTTTTGAATTTGGATTTTATTGAGAGATTTTTTCATTATTTATCATTTTGAATGGGTAAATAATACTTATTATTTTCTTAATGATTTTAATATACTTATCAAGCAATTTATAAGTTATAATTACTATAATTTAATGTAGAAGATGAACTAGAATCTGTATCATAATATAATTGACCACGATATTTCATATCTTGCTGACTTTCTCTTATTATATTTCAAAGCCCAGATACTGATTTGATCAATTCTCAGGATTTGTTGAAAATATTCCTCGCACTGTAAATCTCATATCATTGGACATTCATAAATTTGAATATTAATGGGAAAAAGAATAATAAAACTATAGTCAATATTATCCCCATTATCATATATCTAATACTGTTCCAAGCAGCTTTTATTTTATCCTCTTTTCATTGGGAAAATATAAACAAAAATATTGCACGTACAAAAGCGTATATACATCATATACAGATAGCTATCACTATGATAGCTAAAACTGTAAGTATAATATTTTCTACAGTTGTTTGTTTATCTCATATCATAAAGATTAAAGTACTATATAAATGAGCGTTTAAGTAAATTATGATATAATATAGTTATATCTATTTCTTTTCTTCTTTCTTTGGTTTTCTATCTTTGGTATTGTGAACAAAAAACTTTGAAAAAATATCATCTTTTGTTTGATTGAAGATCATTTTGGCTAATCTAGAAGAGACTTGAGCTCAGTTAGCAATATAAGATTTGATCTCATCTACTTTGACTTCTAATTTATGATTCAAAGGATCATAAGATCATAAAACTGACTTATATCAACTTTTGGCTGGCTTGGTATGTTCTGTAAGCACAACCCTATAAAATGGTTTCTTAGTCCTTCAATGTCTAGATAATCTAATTGTTAACATTTACAAAAAATTATGAATAAAAATTTACACATTATTTCAATTTTTCTCTTGAATTGTGTATTGTTTGTTTTTTACATTTTTTACAATACTTTGAAAGTTCTAGTTTTGATGTGGTTGTTTTGTTTATACTAGAAAAATAGTTAGTTGATCAGCACTCTTTGCAAACCATTGCAACTGTGATTCTTCATCATTTCTTTTTTGCCATCTTGAATTGAAAAATAAATAGTTAAAATATTTATGGAATGACGGGGCTAAATAATTTACATCTTATAATTAGTCATTTATAAGTGAATTACAATAAGGTATTTTAATTTTGTTATAAGGAGACTCCAATTTATACTGGTAAACCAGCACTCCCGATCTTCCCGTAGGACTACGGGACGCTCTAAGCAACTGAGCTTTATTTTTTTTTAGTAAATTTTAATTTGGCTCCAAGGAGACTCGAACTCCCGACCTCGTCCTTATGAGAGACGCGCTCTAACCAACTGAGCTACAGAGCCATAAAAATGTTTCATTGTTTCAATGATTCATTGTAACATTGTTACAGTGAAATAATGTAACAATTAGATTCGGTGAGGGCGGGATTCGAACCCGCGGGCCGATTACTCGGCCGACTCGTTAGCAGTGAGCTGACTTCGACCACTCATCCACCTCACCATAAAAATTATAACAAAAAATTATGTGCTTTTTTGTATAAATAATTGATATTGAATTTCAAGTCTAAAACTATAGAAAATATCTTGTTAATCAGATTTTTATAATTTAATTTATATTATGGGAGATTTTGAGATGTGAGGCTGAGTATCAGAAGGCCTGGATATATGAGGGGCTCCTAGAGAAAAAGTGGATAAAATCAGCGAAGAAGACAGAAAACGTGTACAAGAAGATAGCAAAAAAGCTAAACAAGTCTGACAACAAATAAAAAAAGATAAAAAAATAAATAATGATATGGCTAATTTTTTGGCTTATCTTTTGAAAAAAATAGACAATGATAATGTTGTATCATGAATTTATGATGTTTTTTTCAAAGTTAAAAATCCTAAAACCAAAATGACATATTTGAGAAAAAATCCCAATACAATAGTAATTATATGAATCTTTGCTCCATTTTATAAAAAAGAAATTGAAAAATTTAATTTATTAGAGTTTTTTGAGAAAATAGAAGGATTTGGGGATTCTTTGGATTTGAAAAATTATATGGAATATCTCAAAAATTTATCTAGTAACTACCATGATAATGTACCTATCAACAAGGAGTATTTTTTGGACTTTTTATTGAAAATTGTTGTAGAATATTGATTAACAGAAAGTGAAGATAAACAACCACTGCAAATAAAAAAAGACATAGAGAATATATTGTATTAAAGATACATAATTCATATATTTTTACAATATTTATACGCAATGTCAACTCCTTTTTGAATGAGGAGTTGTTTTTTTATGACAAATAATATTTTGTGGATATAATTGATAGTGTATTTATATAGATTGAATATCATGAATTCTATAACAACACCAGAAATAGATCCAAATAAACAAATTGAAAGATTGCTTGAGAAGAATCCAGCTACTTTTGACGATAAAGAGGGGAATAAAAAACCACATGAAGCTCAAGAAATACAGTATCAAACTCCAGAACAAGCACAACTAAAAGATGAAACTATAGTGATTCTCGATCAAGTAAGAGAACAGACTCAAACTCAACAAGAAATTAAAGAAGAATTGAGTAATTTTGCTTTAATTACCAAGGCAGAATTATTGATAGACAGATTTAGAAAAATCGAAAAAGAATCTAGAAAACTCAACAATAACAAAGAAAAAAGGGGAGAAGAATGAATACAAAAATCACAAGCCAGAGCACAAATAAGAGAACTGGAAGATATATTGAAAATATTAAAAAGATATGAAAGAAAGTGAGATGATATATGAGAAAATAGCTTGAATCGCTATAATCAAGAATTAAAAAATAAAGAAATGATTTTGAAACAATTTGAGGAACAAAGAGATAATATAGTACTAAATCAGACTTGATGAGCAACTACTTATGAAATAAAAGTAAATAGCTTACAAGATGCATTGAAACTGGGTAAGAATATAGATAAATTAAATAAAAGTCTAGAAAAAATAACAGAAGCTCTTAGAGGCGCTGCTTTGAGCAATGAGATAAGACAAGAACTTGAATGATTGAAACAATATTTATTGAATGCTTTGAATAATCCAAATGTTCCTTTACAAGCTTTTAGATTGCAACATCGACAAGATATAAAGAATTTGAATGTAATAGATCCATATTTATATTATTTTATTGAAAAGAATGTTGATCCTTCTCCTCAAGTAGCGACTCAAAACCCTAAACAATGAAATAAATGAAGATGAACAAGCCAAAATTGATGATCAAACTCTGATGAATATGTAGAAGCGACAAAACCATCATGTCTACCTGTAAAGAATTATAGTGATTTGGATGAGGCTTGGAAAAAATGATGATTGCTATGAATGATGGATTATGGATTTTCTAAGACTAATATGAATCCACAACAAAGACAGTTTTGGAATAAAGCAGGTAATTTAGCTATGATATGAGGATGAATATGGCTGGGATGGAAAGCATTATCATCTATTTTGTGATTTGGTAAAGATAAATGAAAAGATCGCTGGAAATGGATATGATGAATAGTTTGAGGTACTCTTTTGTTGCAATGAACTACTGGAAAAAATCCTTTACAGGCACTCAAAGAAGTATTTAATGGGTGAGAGACACCTCAAAGAATGTCTGAATTATTTGGATGAAAAGTCGAATGATGAAAAATATCATCAGAAACTACACCAGAAGAAATTGCATATATACACGGATTTGCATGATTACCGGCAATTTTTGGTGGTATGACTATAGAACAAATTAAATGAATAGTAAAACAAGAATGATGACATACCAAAATATCTGATTATAATACCCTAGCTGCTGCATTGAGAAGTAGTAAAAATATAGATGCACAAAAATGAGCGACAATGGTAGAAACATTAGCCCAAGATAACGATAAGTACAATATTGTATGATTAACATTGGATGCAATGTGACTAGATCGAGATACTATACAAAAATGATGAGAGAAAAAATTTGAAGAATACAATATAGATGCTATTAAAAACTTATGAGCATTGAATTCTTATATGGAAAATAAATGATATAATTGAATAAATATAGATAAGCCATGAATCAGAGAGTGAATAAGAAAATTTATAGCGACATGATCTCCTAGTTTTGTGGAACTTGATAAGATGTGAGCTTTTGAAAAAGGAACGCAAACAGCTTCACAACAAGCAGAGATAAAAGAAAACGATTGGAGAATAAATCAATTTGATATCAAAGATGATAAATTATGATTGAAAGAAAGTATAGATAAATTTAAGTTAACTGAATTACAAAAGAAAAATCTAGTTGCTGCTGGAAATATTTTGTCTGGAGATACAAAGAACAAACAAATAGAATTTAGAGAAGTACAAGATAAAATATATCTAAAAACTTATAATGAACGAACTGCAATAGATATAACAAGCAAAACAGTTGTAGATTTAAAAAATGGCAAAGAAGATATATATTTTGGATGATTGTGAGAACTTGTAAATGCAGCTAATCTAACAAACTATATAAAAAATTTGTTTAGATGAAAATATAGTTGAAATGTACCTGCANNTTGTTGCATAATATAAAAACACTTACGCCATTGAATTGATTATGAGACTTGGTTTATACTATGAGACAATGAGACAAATCAAAAGAACGACGAGATCCTAGAAATTATTGACGGACAATGGATACTGAAGTGATAGACGCTTGATGGCTTGGTGATTTAAAAGAGAAATCTCCTACTTTGAATAGTAATGTATCAGCATATGCTGATTATCTAAATAAAATAGATATACGACATACGGGAACCAAAGATAGAAATTTACCAAATTAAAGCAATCCAACAAAAACAAAATAATCTCCTTGAGCTTGTAAGCTTGGAGGAGATTTTTAATTTAAACTTGAATTAGAAAATTAACTAATTACTAATTATCTAATTAAAAGATTGTAGAATGATTTATAATAGATCAACAAATGAAAGAAAAAAATCTGAATAGAAACCTAGATATACATTGAAATAAGGTTCTGATTGTTGGCAATCGATCTTATAAAAATCTATGAGATGAATTGATATTGTTAGGGACAATCAAACTTTTGATGAAGCAAAAAAAAAAGATTTATATTGCTGCTTTTGACGTAGATTGGTTAAAATGATTTTTGGAAAAATTTGTAAATGTAAGTAAAATTATTTTCTTGACTGAGATCCCAAAGTGATTAAAATCAGGTTTAAATTATTTGAAAGAGTGAAAATTGAAAGAACGAAAACAATATCGTGAAATAGATAGCATCATAATATGATGAGGAGAAATATTAACAGAGGAGAATCCCAATTCATATCGATATCGACTAATAAGTATACTACCCTGCTGTTTCACATGAGCAAAAATATATCTAATGTGAGGAATACAAATACCCCAAAAATTGATAAATAAGTTTCCATTTGATTTCCTTTTAAAAAATACAGAAAGGGTTTATGCTAGAGATAATGAATGTGTAAATAATATAAAAAAATACTGATTCCAAAATGTAGAATTTTTTATGGATACGGCTTATTTTGCTTATGATTGGTCATTGAAACATTGAAGCATTGAAACCTGCCTACCGGACAGGCAGGCATTGAAACATTCTTATATAGTAGTGAATCTAAATAAAAATGCTGAAAAGTTTTTGGATGAAGTAATTGCAGATGTGCAGGAATATGTAAACAAAGGTTATGATGTATATTTTGTTCCTGTAAGTAAGTGAATAAACGAAGAGTATAATGATATGAAATATTTAGAAAAAATTAAAAATGTCATTGCGAGAGAATCGAAGCAATCTTGGTTGTTAGCAGATTCCGGCCTGCCTGTCGGCAGACAGGCTGCAAAACTTGACGCCGGAATGACCGTACTGGATCGAGAGAATGATTTTGAGAAATTTTTGCAAATTTTAAAATGAGCTGAAATAGTATTTACTGGTAGATTACATCTTTTTATGATAGCAAAATTTTTGTGAGTAAAGGTAAAAGTCTATCCTTATCAAAAGAAAATATTGAAAATGCAGGAAGTTTTGAAAGATTTTTAATATTTGAATAATCATTCCCAATTTCATTTTAGAAAACTAAGGATCAAGTCCTTTTTTTGTTTTCAATGGGAATATTTTAGAATTTTTAGAATCAATCGGAGATTGTTGGCTCGTAGACCAAAACAAAAAAATAATATTTTTTGTCGAATATTTCAATGTTTACGTACAAATATAATTCTGTTTCTTCATTTTTGGTAGGCTGAAAGTGGATCTCATACTCGAGCCTGTTGTAGCAAAGTTTTTTCTCTTTCCATATGATAAACTTTGATGTCTGCAAGTACTATAATGGGATATCAAGATTTGTGAATAGAATACGTAAAATCCAAATCTTCTGCAACAAAATTAATATCAGTATCAAATTGAAATTGTTTGAATAATGATGATGGAGCGAATAATGAATTACCTGAATAAAGCTGAATAAAATCAGAATTTTTATCTTTTAGGAAATTGATTTGTGGTCTAGATTGTCGGAATATATAACGCTTGAATCATTGATTTTGAATTTGTCAGGTCTGTCTATACATCAAGGTGGGTGTAAGTACTAGATCTTTTGATAATTTATTTTTTAATGACGTCCAATAATCTAAGCTTTGTTGTAAATAACTATCATCAAAAATTATATCATCATCAAAAAAATTTATAAATTCTCAACTGGCTAAATTTAATCAATAATTTCTAACATAGCTAGCTCACTCCCCTTTATGAGAACCAAAAGCTGAATTTAAGTTGGAGACTAAATTATATTTTCTATCTCGGACTCAATTACCTTGAGAAAAATCTTGTGGGTTTAGGTTGAATTTTTTGATTAGAGTTGATTGGATTTTTTGATATCAATCAAGATCCAAAAAAGAATCTATTATCAAATAAACATTGAAATTTTGAAAAGCCTGTTTTTGAAGACATCAAAAAATATTTAACATATTATCGATATTTCATCTACTTGGTATAACTATAGAAATTTTGTATCTCATAATTCTGCTTGTATTTATTTTGTAAACTGATATATAAATAACTTATTCTGTTTATTTTGCAATGATTTTTATATACAAAAAACTAATGTTCAAATTTTTGAAAGTATTTTTGGGATTGATGGTATTGTACCACATATTGGTTACTGTAGTAATATATTGAATATTTGGATGAGAATCACCTCAATTGCCAGCCTTGATTAGAGATGGTATACGAATATTATTTTTTGCTATTATATTTTTGACCTATCGAAAAGAATGGAAAGATTATTTTTTGAAACGAAAGAGGCCTTGGATTCTCTTTGCAATATTGATGATACGAGGAGTATTGATATCGCTATGGATGGACAAATCTATATCAGACATATTGATATGAATCAAGTATGGGTTTTTTTATATATTTATTTTTTTGAGTGCAAGTTTTTTATGATTTGTATCAAAAGATAAAATAAAAAATATACAAAAATTTGGACGAATATGATATCTGTTGATGTCGATAGTTTTGTTGGGATTTGTTTGGCAATGAGCCAAATTGATTTGGCCAGAATTTTTTATGAATATATGATATGGCCCATTAAATGATTTCTTTTTTGGAAAAAATCCCCCTATATATTATCTCACTGGTTATGAATGAACTCTCAGATGGCAGTGACTATTTGCTGGGCCCAATAACTATGGGTATTTTTTAATCGCTTTTCTACCAATAGTATTGTTGTCATTCAAAGTCAAAATAAATAAATGGAAAGAAATATTTAATTGGAAGAATAAACAATTTTGGAATCTAACTTTGATGATGGTCTGGATATTGGCGATACTGTTTACGCTTTCTAGAACTGCCATCTTATGATGAGCTTTTGTATTTATATTATTAAATATAAACTGGATTAAAAAAAATAAAATAAAAAGCTCAATAATAATATTGATGTGAATTATATGAATAATTGTACTGAGTTTACTCAAAGATACTTCTACTATAAATCATATATTAGCAAAATTTGGAAGTGTAAATCAAATAATACAAACTCCAATGTGAATGTGATTGGGTACTGCATGACCTGCGATTCATCACAATGGAACTATTTTGCCGGAGAATTATTTTATACAAATAATTATAGAAGTAGGGACTATATGATTTATACTACGGGCACTTATACGATATGCTGTAATCGATATTGAAAAAAAAATAAAGAAGTATTGGACAGAAAATATAAACAATATAAAATCTGAATATATATTTATTATACGAAAATATTTAAATATTGGACGACTAAGTCTACTTATAATGTGAATATTTTTACATGTATTTGAAGATAGCATGGTAAATTATATGTTTTTTATAAGCTACTGATTAATTAACTGATACTTGAGTAAGATATCAAACAACAAACATCTATAATAATTAATCACTAATTTAAAACTTTGTCAAATTTAATTAAACTTATTGACTTGCTTTGGGGCTTTAAATACTTACATAGTTTATTAGCATTAAATCTATTTTTTATATTTTATTATATTTTCAAAATGGTTGTTAAAAAAACTACTAAAAAAACTACTCCTGTGATAAAAAAAACATCTCCAGTTATAGTAGAAACAAAAAAACATGAAGAAAATTGCTGTGGAAGCAAAACAAAAAATTGTTTTACCACACTGGTTATTGTATTACTTATATTAAATTTGGCAGTAGGTATTTGGAACTCTTTAAATTCAAATTCTGCATGGAATATTGAGGCACTAAAAGTTGGATGAAGAGAAAATCTAGAATTGGTCAAAAACTTATACAAAATGGATACTTATAAAGAACAACAAAGATGAGCAATTATGCAAGTTATAAATTCTTTTGCTAACGAGGGATTAGAACAAGAAATGGTGCTGCCTGTACAAGAAGATGTCCAAGATCTTCCTTTGGAAATTGAAACTCAATAAATCAACTTATCAAAAATATTTTAGTTAAATTATTATTTTTATAATGAAGGAAATTAAAAAAATTGAACAAATCCATATATGGTTTTTTGTTCTTATAGCTATAAACATATTGTTGACAGTATTTGTTATAGTTAGAAAAGATCCATCTTGGAAATTAGAAGAAATGAAAGCTTGATGAGCAGAAAATTTTGCTATGGTACAGCAGCTATATAGTTCAGATCAATATGTACAACAACAAAAAGATTCTATCAATCAATTTCTTGGATCTATACAGTGAGACACTCAAGATCAACCAGAATTAAGCAACGATACAACTAAATGACCAGATCAATGAATTGTAGAAAAATTGAACAATATAAAACAAGATTGATATATTTTGGGTAATCCAGAAGCACAAATAAGTATTTTGGAATATTCTGATATTCTGTGTCCTTTCTGTAAAAGACAATCTCAAGAAGGTACTTTGGAACAAGTCTTGGAACAATATGAAGGTAAGGTAAATAAAATATTTAGACAATTCCCTATAGTGAGTCTACATCCTGCAGCTCCCAAAGTTTCTGAATGAGTAGAATGTGCTGGTGATTTATGAGGAAGTGAAAAATATTATGAATATTTAGTAAAAACTTTTGCAGCTGATGATACTAGTGAAGATAGTTTGAAAAAATTAGCTAAAGATATTGGATTGAAATCAAGCGACTTTGATAGTTGTTTGGATAGTGGTAAATTTAAATCTAGAGTAGATGCTCAAATACAAGAATGACAAGGATTTGGAGTAACATGAACACCAGGCAATGTAATAGTAAACTCTTTGAATGGAGAATATGTTGTGGTTGCATGAGCATATCCTGTATCAAAATTTGTAGAAGAAATAGACAAAATGTTATCACAATAATTATACAATAACAATTAAATAATTAAAAAAACAACACATAAGTGTTGTTTTTTTTATAAAAGAATTCAAAATAGATAAACTAATAAATTGAAAGTTATTTAAGCATTTTGATTTTATTTATCTTGTATTCTATCTCTAAAATCTCTTTCTTTAATTTTTTCATTTCTTTCTCTTTTCTGAGCTTATCTTCTTTATTGCTTGAGGAGTATGAGGACAACATATTCCTAATATTCTGTAAATGATATTCTTTATCTTCCATTTCAGATTTTAATTGATTTAGATATTCTTTTTCAGAGCATACTTTCTTGGTTTTGACTCATAGAGTAATATTGATTACACTATCTATTGTATATCAACTAGGTAAAGCTTGATGAGGCCTAATATATTCAATATTATTTATTCTTAATAACTTTTTTAATAAAACTTCATAATTTTCTATGAGTTCTATGAAGTCTGTATTGGCTTGTAAAAATATATCTATGGATTCGTGTTGCTTGAGACAATTATTTTCTCTGATTTCAACTATCTTGTCCATTATATCAAAAAATAGATGCACCTTGTAATTTTTGTGTATATTGTCTGTATTTAAATTGAATAAAGATATATCTAAATCATCTATATCCAAACCAAAGATATTAACTATTTTTTGGGATATATGTGGAGTATATGGATATAGTAATTTTAATATAATCATAAGATGATAGATAACTACACTGGGGGTTTGGGGAGTTTGATTTTCTTTAATAATTTCTAAATATCGATCACAGAAGTATTTTTTAGTAATATTTACAACTTTATCACCCAAACTTACAATAGTTCATTGTGATATATTGGAGTCTATCTGCATCAAAAGATCTTTGAATATATGTATAATCCAAAAGTCTGTTTCATGAAGAATATCAGAATTTTTTTCTATTTCTTTTTTGAGTGTTGAAATATTTAATTTCTTTTTATGATTTACAAAATTTTTAAAAATAAATCTAGATGCATTCCAAAGCTTATCGAGGAATCTAGATGAATCTTTTAGATTAGATACAGAGTATCTGAAATTATCATCTTTTCAATTGATTATAAAAGATAATCTAAACGAATCCTTGCCATTGATCTTGAATATATCTCTAGTATCAAAAACCATCTTATCTAAGTCAGAAATATTATTTAATTTTTCGTTTAGAATTAGTTGATGGATATAGACGTCGCTAAAAGGTAATTTATCATAAAAGTACATATTTATAATAAAAGTCTTGATTACTCGATCTATATTGTCTAATCAAGTACAAAGTATAGATCAATGTTTATTAGATTTGTTTATTCATAAATAGTATATAGTCCACAAAGAACGTAAAAAAGATGTATCGAAAACAGACTTTTGTAATCAGATTTTGTACCTATCTTCAAATAAAATAGATAAATTGAATATATAATTTTCTTGGACGTTGTCTATAAGATAAGACTTTTTTAACATATCCAATAACAATTGAATTTTTTCAAAACTACTTTTTCTAGTCATATCTATTATATCTGTAATTTTTTTTAGTTCTTTGATTTCGCTTAAATATTTTTTGGTTTTAGGATTGGAATCTAATTTGGACTGTAATTTTTGGATATAATAATCGATTATCCTTTGATCTGATTGTAAAGTCTTGGAAAAAAGCACATCTACTAGTTTATCTATAGAAAATTCCAGAGATATATGTCAATCTAATATAAGATTGAAAATAATTAGACTCAAAATAACTTTTCTAGTTTTTCTAGTTTTAATCAATCTTTCTACTATATCAATTTCATCAACAATATATGTTGATCATCTAGTATTTTCTCGTACTGGTATAGCTTGACCAGAATTATATTGTCTAGAAATACATCGAGTATCAGCATTGTTGATTCAATCCATTATACACTCCAAATAATCTTGGGAAATGATTTTGGGAACAGAGTTATTTATAGATTGAATTATATTTTGTTTCTGATCGTCTGATATATTTATGAATCGCTGTTTCTTTTGCAAAAGAATTAGTTTTTCTCAAGTTTTTTTGAATACAGGAATAGTATAATCAAAATCGACTATACCATTTAGATTGGATATATCATCTAGATATTGTATGATGTTATCAAAAAAATCTTCTACTTTTTTGTTTGCAAATATTCATGCAATATGAGTAAAACATCATTTATCATCAATAGATCATATATTGGTTGGTAATTTATGTTTTTGAGCTAATTGTAATCAAACAAAATCATGACTAGGAGTGACTCTTACGATGCCGTTGTTTAGCATAGTATCGACGCTATCATCTGCAATGATAGGTATAGGCTTGTTTATGATTGGAATAAGAACATTACTTCAAATAAACTTTTTGTATCTTTTATCATTGGGATGTACTAAAAAAGCAGAATCAGAAAAAATAGTTTCAGGATTGGTGGTAGATATTATTATAGAGTCATTTTTTGTTTCTATAAAATATCTAATATTATATTTTTTTCAATGAATCATTTTTTGTTCTACGTCATCATTTCATATAACGGATTGATATTGATTGCTCCAATAAACAATTTTTTTATCTTCATATATAATTCACTTTTTGTAAAAATCTATAAATATTTGACGAATATTGTTTATATAATCTTCGTTTATAGTAGAATAATTATCAAATGATGAATAGTTTCATGAATGATTAATCTGTTTTTGATTTATTTTTTGTTTATTAAAAAGTAATTTATGATTAAATTTTTCTATCTGTGATATCTTGTTAGATTTGAATTGAGATGGCTTATAAAAGCCTATAACACCATGAATATTTTTTCAAGTAATATCTAGAAATTTTGTAAGTACATCGTAATATACTATTGAGAATATATTTCATAAATGTAATTGTTCAGATATAGGGATAGGACTAGAAAACATATAAGAAAGATTCTTTGCTGATTGGTCTGATTGTTTTTTTTTGTTTTTTTCTTGTATTTCTTTTTCTACAATATTATAATTATATTTTTTGGGGAAATCTTTCATATGTAAAAATGATAGAGTATTTAAAATTTTTATTTTCAGTATTGATATAATCTATATACACTGTAAAAGAATATACTAAAAACCAATATAACTAGCATATTTTCTACTGGTCATACTTGGACTTTTTTGACATTATCTATTTTTAATTCTGTACCATCTTTGCAGATTGCTTGCACTACATAAAATGCATATTCATCAGTCTTGGAAAATTTATTGAAAGGATATTCAAATCTAGTATCTGTAGTTTCTCAAACTTTTTTCATTTGAGAAAGATCGGAAGTTTCAAACTCAGATCTATATATTACATATTTATCTACATTTTCTACTCCTGTCCAAGTTAAGTAATATTTATCTCATATTTTTTCGTCTAGGATTAATATATTTTGGACGGTACAAGTTGGTCAATTAGGATCATATTTTATGACTTCTGAAGATGTTCAAATAGGAGTAAGGTCAGGATTTAATGGTGTGATTTTGAAATAATAAGGTAGATTTTGATTTATATTTTCTATAATCAATTCATTTGTATCTACATTTACTGAGTTGCCTAATAAATTATTTGCAAGTCAATATTCGATTTTAAATTTTGTAGGATATAATCAGACTACTTCCCATTTGACAGTAAGCAAACTTTGATCAGTCAAATCTGTAAAAAATTTAACATTTTTGATTACTGTTCATTGAGATACAGTTAATATTTGTATATCTTCATATGTTTTTTTGTTTCATTCATCTATAATCTCCAATCAAACTCTAATATCTCATTCTGATTCTATATTTACGGTTTTGGAAAACTGTCAAACAGTAACTACATCCATAGGATAGGTTTTGTTATCGTTTAGTTTTAATGTAACTGAAGATATAGATTCCTTGGTTTTTACATTGAATATAACTCTATCTCATTGTTTGATATTTGATAGTGGGAGTATTTCTATTCACTGAAAAGTTTCGTCTGTTATTGGCTGATAGTTGAAACTTATTTGATCAGACTCTCATATAACAGAATTTAGAGAATCTACTATTTTTACTTTTAAAATATTTTGTCACTCTCTGACTCAAGTAAGATATGCATTGAAATTTCAAACAGTATCAGTGATTCATTGTTGAACCAACAGATCATTTAAATAATACAATATTGGAGAATTTGGCAGATTAGTGCTAATTCAAAAAGCATTTACCACACTATTTCTTTCTGTAACTCAAGCTACCGGAGATGTAATCTGAATTTTTTCAATATCTGTTCATCATGGTTTACCTACAATTATAGTTGCTTCTCATTTTATACTCTCATCTGTGATATCAGATATTTTTAATTTGAATGTTCATGCTTTTTTGATCAACAATCATTTGGAGAAAACTTTTATTCATTGATCTTGTGGTACAAAGGTATATAAACCCTCACTAGGTACTACATATTCATTTTGAGGATCGATATCTCAGTCTACTTCTATAAATACATCTCAATTATAAGTTTTTATAATTTCTCAATTATTTACAGCTTTGATTACAATATCTACAGCCTGATTGACCTCAAAAGAACTTGGTTGAACTTCTACTATAAATGCATTGGGAGATTGAGCCAAGACATAAGAAAAAAATCAGAAAGAAATTAGCATAATATAAAATATAATATTTGAGAATAGCTTTCTTGGTAAAAATTTACTCATATGTATATTTTAATTATAAAATATTTGTAATAACTAATGTTGAGTATATTCAGATAAATTACCTATAGAAAGACTATATTCTTCTGATCATTTGGAAGCTGTAGCATTGCTGATCAATATATTATTCATAGATCAACTAAAAGGAATTATCAAAAGACTTTCTTGGGAATTTATATTTTGTAAATCATAAAAAGAAAAAGAAACTAGTCATGATTGATTATAGCTTGTTGTGTAATCTTTGGGAGATTGTATGTCTTGAGTATTTAGGATCAAATTTTGATAATCATATAATATTGTGATATCAATACTAGAATAATTTTGTTGTAAAAAAACATCTGAAACAAAAATATCTAGAACTCAATCAGAGTCTTTGTAAGCAATATCTCGTTGATTTTCTTGTATTTTCTCAATATCTTGAATTCATAATATACTAGCTTGAAATATAGTACTATCTTGACTAAGAAAAAACAAAATGAATGCAAAAATTATAGATAAGAAAAATATTATCAAGTTTTTGCTAAGTTTTTTGAGATATATTTGAGACGTATTCATATATAATATTATATACAAATAAAGATTATACAAATCTATTGTAGACTTATAATAAACTTATATAAAAAATCAAACAAAACTTATTACAAAACTATTATTATATATCAAAATATGTCTTTAAAAAAAGTCCATCAAAAGATGGACCAATATATCAAAGAAAAAATAGTTTTATTTTACATCTAGTATTTTTACTGATTTTCTACCTGTTTGTAGTCTCATTTTGACTTCTTCTCATTTCTTTTTTCATCTAATCACAGATCCTAGAGGAGAATCAAAAGATATTCTCAAGCTTTCGTCCAAAGATACTTCTCAAGTACCTACTATTATTACAGTACATGGATCTTCTCACTCTATTTGTACAGTAACCTTGGATCCAAAATCTACGGCACTTTCTCATTTTTTGGATTCTGATTTGATAATTTCTACATTTTCTATCAACTCCTCTATCTCTAATATTCTAGAATTTATAAAATCCTTATCTTCCATTGCAGATTTGTATTCAAAGTTTTCTGAAAGATCTCACATAGCTTTGGCTTCTCACAATCTTTCTAAGACTTGGGGTAATTTATTTTTTTTGAGATCATCTAATTCTTGGATTAAATTTTCATATCATTCTCTGGTAATATAGTTTTTTTTCTTTGTCATTGGGAGTTTTAAAAGGATAAATTTTTATATTAATCTTTGGATAATTGTTCTTTGAAACGCTTAAAAGCATGATTAACCAAATCTTGTACATATTTGAATCCAACTGAACTATTGTAAGGGAATAATTTACCATCATAGAAAAAATTAAAATTAGCTTCATATTTCTTTTTTTTGTTTTGAGATATTTTATATTCTATCCTAACCTCTGCAGTATGTTTGTTAGCATAAATTTTTTGTAAATAAGAATCCATTTTACCATCAATATTCTTCTCTACAATATCTATAATAATTTTTTTTTCATTTTCTGGTATATTATAAAATTTGTGTGAGATGGTTGGTCTTTGTATCATAAATATAATTTTATTGGATAAAATACTTATATAGCAAGATTAATTATAATTTATTGAAATAGATTGTAAATTCAACAAAAATCTACAAATCCAATTTATTCATAAATTCTTTTTTGATGTCAGAATTTTTTTTGTGTTCTTTGATAATCAAATATGTTTTTCTAAATAGTTCTCTAATATCCTCATAATAAACTAATGAAAGTATTTCAGTTATAGTAGCCCATTTGTGATTTCCAATATATCATTCTCACTGAATAATATTTACGTCTTCTGGATTACCATAATATTGAACTAGAAAGTATGTCACATCCTTATCAAGTTGTCATTTTTTGGTTTCACTACTTCTAAGAGAAGTGGTTCAAATTCTTTGTTTCATTTTCATTTGATTGAGAGGGATTCAAGTCTCCTCACTAACCTCTCTAAGTGCTGTGGTTTGCATCTCTTCTCATTGTTTAAGTTTTCATTTGGGAGCTACCCATTCAATCTTACCAGAGAGAGCATGTCTCTTGATAATCAAATATTTAGGTTCTCAATTTGAGTCTAAATAATAAACGATACCTCATGCACTCTGCACAATTTCTCACATAATTTGTATAAATATATAAAATATTATTTTGTAAGCTGTCTGATAATCCATTGAGAGAATCTCGCTATCAAATTGGGATCCAATTTTCAATGAATATCATTTAATAATTTGAATGCTGACTGAGCCCTTCATTGGTTGGCTTCTCAAGGATTTTTGGCCAACCGAGCATCTATTTGTTTAACGATTTTCAGCTCCTTAATGGTACTTATATCTCATTCTCATCAAGTAGTTTGTTCAATAGTTTTTTCTCTATCGATTTTTTCATTGATGTTGTTTATCTGTTTTTCTATATCTTTTATCCTGAGTAGATCTTCTTGATTTTCATGTCACTCTTTGATTTGTGCTTTCAACTTATTTAGTTGATCGCGTAACTCTCTTTCCAATTTGGAAAAGGATTCTTTGAGTTGGTCTTTATCCTTGATATTTTCAGGATTGTTTGATCAAAGATCAGAATTTTTTTCAAGATTTTCATTATTATTTTGCATAAATAGCTGTCTATAAATTTTGTAAAGTCTATGTTTGGATTGTTTGAACTATTTTGCGTAGTATAGAAACATTCTTTTTGTAATCTACTCTAGTTGGTCAAACTATACTAATGATACAATCATAATCATTTATAAGTATTTTGGTAAATAATACTGAAATCACGACATCGTGATCTTCTATAAAAGTATAATAAATATGTCATCTTTTGATAATCTTTTTGTCCAGAAACTTTACTACTTTTTTGTCTTCTATAAATTTGATTATACTTTTGGTTGCATGATATTCATCTAGCATGTCATCACGGAGCAAATTATTGATACCAAGATAATAATATTCATCATTTTGTAAGAATCAAACCACCACACCATCTACCAGACTTCAAATATTTTCTACCAAATATTTGATTCATTTTCTAGCATCTAGTACCTCTTTTTCTTTTTGAGTCTCTTGTTCACTTATATAAGATTGTATATAAATTTTTAGTCCCTCTATAGTTGGCACTCTACCAGAACTATTGTAAGGCTGATAGACCATTCAGGATTTTTCGAGTATGTTTAGATATTTTCTAAGTGTGGACGGAGCGTATTCTATATCTTGTAAAGTATGCAAAAACTTGGAACCAACTGGTTCTCATTTGTTGATATAATTATCAATTACAATATCTAGTAATGCTAATAATTTGGGATCATAACTCATAAGGAATGTTTCATTGTTTAAATGTTACATTGTCTGAATGATTAGTGTTATTTTATAAATTTAGAAAAGATTAGCAAGAGGTTTTGCTTGAATATAAAAATCAAAAGAATATTCTGATTATAATTTTATTTAAAATTGAAATAATGAAATTTGTAAAAGAAAACTGCATACAATGCTGAATATGTCTAACTACAAACTATGTAAAATCTGGTGATGATGGAGACAAAATAATAAGAGAAAATTTAAACGAGGAACAAAAAATAGAACTTAAAGAAATATGCCCTACTGGTGCTTTTGAAGATTAAATATTGCAAAATACCTTGTGCAGAAAATTGTATAACATGGTATAAAATTGTAAAGCGTCTCACGCAAAAAATAGAAAAGATTCTACAACTTTTATACAACTTTTTGCGACTTTTATACAATATTATAATTAATTTCTATATTTTTACCTTTAGCTAGTAATCGTACTAATTTTTTTTGTCTTGTAAAGAAATCTATAGGTCAAGTGTGATATATACTAATCGAATAAGTATCAGAAGTTAACCCTAAACCAAGAAAAGATTCTTCTAACTTTTCTAATTTATAAAATCTGATTTTTTTGAAATTAAAAAATTTGCTAAGTGTATTTTGGTAATTGAAATATCAATAATTTAGTGGTATAATCGTATCTACCATTGCATCTTTGAAATATCTCATATCAAATTTGATAACTTTATTTACCATAAAATCTGAATATGATAATGATGTAAGATAATATTTTCGGAGCGATACTTCTTTGGTCCGATATGAGAATGGATAATTGAATTTTTTGATATTTTTTTGATGGTCTGTAAGTTTATAACTTTTTGCTTGATGAACTAATAAATCTTGGATTACTTGAATATCTGAGAAGTCTCAGAATGCTCATATTTTGCCTACTAATGAATAATGGAAACAATAATTATGGAGATATGTATGAAATAAAGGTAAAATATTAGTAGTCAAAGGTCAAAGTAATTTGGGATTGCAAAGGAAATAAAGTTCGAGTGATGGAGGAAGAATAATTTTTTCTGCTCAGGATTTTTGGAGAAATTTTATATTTGCTACTACTCTATTTGAGATAAAATCAAAGTCTTTGTCTCCATATGGTCGATATAAAAAATCATAATAAATAATGTACTCGTGATCATATTTATGTAAAAATTTAAACAATGTAAGATTGTCATTTCAAGATGTGATTATTCAGATTTTCATTCAAGTAATTTTTTGAAATAAAGATATTTATTTATAGCCTTGAGCATTTCTTGTGATGAAGTAGCAGAGTATATTTCTTGTAGATTTTTTAATTGAGATGTGATTAAATATATCTGACGCTGAATATATGGGCTAAACTGGTATCAGGTTCATACTTTGGCTAGTGGAGCTATCTTGATTTCTAAGGATCTTTGATATTGATATAGATTTTTTTGTAGATATTCTTGGGATTTTTGGAGAAAATTGGATTCAAAAACATTTATACTTTCTATTATTCACATCCTAATTTTTTGAAGATCATTGATTTTTTGAATCTTAGATATTCTAACTCCGGATCGATATTCAACATCTTGTTTTTTGGATATATATATATCTATTCTTTGAGTATCTTGGTACTCTTTTTTGATCAAATATTCCAAAGATTGAATATATTGCTGACATCTTAGAGTGTCATCTGTCTTTTTTGTATAAATCCTAACTGATAGTTTGGTTAGTTCACAATATAGATTATCTTGAAAAGCAGAAAAACTAACAGACATTGCAAATCAGAATAATATAATTGTAGATAATATAGAGAATTTGATATATTTTTTCATATTATGTTGTATTAGATTTTTTATTCTAAAATTATTTTCTTTATTCATAGTCGAAAATATGTATCGGGAAATTTTCATGTTTTGATATCAAAATTTAGATCAGTTAGTTTGATGTAAAAATCTTTGATTTTTGAATAGTTTTTTTGTATTAGATTTATGTTTTTTAGATTTTTGGATACAACATATGGATGTAACTTTGTTATACTGACTATCTGTTTAGAATCTGTAATTCACTGGCTATATAAATCTATTATAAATAAATAGGTTTTGAGTCATCGATAAAGAGTACCTGAGAATTGATTTCGATTGATTCAATCATCTCTAGCTTTGTCTATGATAGCCAATGTTTTGGACTGATCTGTAAATATATTATCAAAAAATTCAAATGTATTGCTTTGTACCATACCAAAACAGATTTCATCTATGACATTATGATCTATGGTTTTGATATTTTGGATTTGACATCGAGTGACCAATTTTTGGCATTCATATACTATACGATATAAATCATCTCAAACTTTGATCAGAAAGTATTCTATATCTAATTCATGTACTTGAATATCTCCAAGCTGTTGTCTAACAAATGCCTTTAGTCAAAAAGATTTGAGTTTGTCAAATACTTTTATATTGGTAGGAATTATTGTAGATTTTAGAGATTTGAGAAATGCTGATCTACCATCTGGTTTGTAGCTAACAAATATCAATATAGTATCATCTGGGATTTGAGATCAGTTTTTCTGGAAATATTGAATAAAGGACTCTGAAGATTCTGAAGATATTTTGTTGGACTCATAAGTATCCAGGGGTAATCATTTGACTATAATCATTTTTTTGGAAGTAAATAATCATCATGCGTACAAAGACTGAATAACTTCATCTGATGAGAAGTTTTGATTATCATAAGCAAAAAATGAATTTATCCCAAACTTGGAAATAAATCAATCTTTCCATCTATTGAGTTCTTGGTCTAATAAGTATTTCTCCTCTCATATAAAGAGGAAAATATTTTTACTTTCCATAATAAAATTTGAGATTAAATTGTATTATAATGCTAAAGTTTTGGAAATCAAAATCAACATAATAAATCTATTATTGTATGTAAAAATAATTTGACTGTTGTAAATATAGGGCAAATTTGACATATTAAAAAAAGCTCTTAAATATTTGACAAATTTAAAAAAACATTTATAATTAATTAATTATGTTTTGTAAAAACATAGCTAATAAGATTTATATTTTAATATTTATTAATTAAAAATGAAAACAAAAAAATTGGTCTGGGGTCTGATTTTTACTTTATTCTTGGGATTATCTTTTGGTAGTGCAGAAGATATATTGGGAATACGAGCAAAAAATGCAGGCGGAAATGGTGGCTACAGTTGAAATTATGTAGCTATAGATAATAACGACAATAGTTTCGTTATATGAACATTTGAATGATCGACAACAGTTTTTGATACGAGTCTGACATCTAGTGGAAATAAAGATATTTTCGTAAGCAAACTCGATAGCAACAAAAATGTAATTTGGGTGAAAAAAGCTTGATGACCTGATATTGACAATGTAAGCTCTATTACAGTAGATGATGATGGATATATTTATATAGCTGGAAGTTTTACCTCTGAAGCAGACTTGTTTGGAGAATTTAGATTATCCACAGAACGGTTTGATAGTGATTTTTTCTTGGCCAAATTGGATAATGACTGAAATACAATACGAGTCAAAACAAGCACTTGACCCAAAAATGATTATGCAAAAGCTGTAAAAGTAGATTCTAGTGGCAATATATATGTGCTATGAGAATTTGAAGGTACTGCAAGTATATTTGGAATAAATCTAACTTCTGATGGAGCTGCATCGGACTTGTTTCTGACCAAATTAAATAGTAGTGGTGATGCTATACGAGCAAAAAAATCTGGAAATGACAAAATGGATACAGCATACGATCTGGTATTAGATGGAAATAATATATATGTTGCATGAAGATTTGCTTCTACTGCAAGTATATTTGGGATATCATTGAGCACTACAGAACGATGGGATTTTGATGACTTTGTAGCTAAATTGGATAGTAATGGTGATGCTATACGAGCAAAAAAATGAGGTAATTCTGTATGAGAAAGTATAAAATCTTTGACAGTACATAATGGTAATTTATATGTAGTGTGAGATTTTCAATGAACAGCAAATCTGTTTGGTACTTGATTGACCTCTAATGGGCAAAATGATTGATATATAGTAAAATTAAATTCTGATGGGAATCCAACTATGGCAAAAAATGTCTGATGAGCTAGTAATGATAGCATAATATCTGCTAGTCTAGATTTGGATGGGAATATATACTTGGTTGGAAATTTTGAATGAAGCGTAAATTTTTTTGGAGCAAATATAAGCTCAAACTGATGATCTGATATATTTGTGTCAAAAATCAGCTGAGTATGAAGTGCAATATGGACTGAAAAAATATGATGAACAGGTAATGACAGCGCAAACTTTATATCTTTGAACAATGATTTCAATGTATATGTGGTTGGAAAATTTCAATGAAATGCAAATATATTTGGATCTCCATTGACAGCATCGGCTGATGTAGACCTTTTTTTGGCTAAACTATTACCATTTTCATCTATAGTAGTTATACCAAATTCTACAGATATAAATACAATAGAAGCGGAATTTACCTCCAAATGATATACCAAAACTAGTAACTATTTACTATGAAATAGATTGATATCATTGAAAAATACAAATGGTCTAATACCAAATACAATAAATATAAAAAATTCTGATATAAACCTAAATCTACCCCAAAACCTACAATTCAAAAAAGCTGACAATACTACTAATTATACTGGTATCATAGAACCACCCAAAAGTACTAGTTTTAGTGAAGTATCTGAGGAGACTGTAATATCATCATTGAGTGTAGGTAGTTCTATAGAATCATTGAAAATGCAATGATGAAATGCTACTATTACTGTACCTACGCCATGAATAAGTATATGAGAATCTGTAAATGTATACTATTCAGAAGATAATTGAGAAACTTGGAATTTGCATACAAATGGAATTGTTCAAGACGTAGATTGAAGTCCCAAGGTATTGATAGATACAAACCACTTTACTGACTTTGCTATTACTCTATCACCAGAACAATGAGGAGGAGAATTTAGCTGATCTTTTACAATCAACAATGACGATGCATCTACAACATCTCAAAATGTAACATTAAATATGTCTACATCTCCTGAAGCTCACATGATGGCCTTTTCTAATGATGGAACTAATCGATCTATGCGATATGATTATTCTACCTGAAAATCTTGGACACTATCAGAATGATATGGGACTAAAACAGTTTATGTTAAATTCTTGGACCAAGATTTTCAGTTAATGGGATGAACAATTAGTGATACTATCAATTATACTGACTGATCATCATGATGATCTTGTATCTGATGAGAATGAATAGCTTGTCTAAATCTAGAAATATCTGCTGTAGATGGATACTGCCAATATGGTAAAAATTTGGATCTATGACAAAGAGATCAATCTTATAGCGCATTTGTTATGAGTGGTGATTTTTTGAATATATCTGGTAGCGATAGTCGATATTGTGATGATAGAGCCGGTAAATCATCTTGGACACTGGATATATCTGCTAGCAATCTAGTAACTAGCGGTGACAATGTATTTACTATACCCAATACTGCTATAGAAATGTTTGTAGCTACACCTCAAAAATATTTATGAAGTAGTTCATTTACTTTTGGTACTGGAGATTTTGCCAATCAATGGGCTAATCTATCTACTACCAAAACTGTATTTGAAAAAACTTCTGCAGCAGGAAGTGTAGGTAAGTTATGAACAGACTCAGTAGATTTGAGGGTAAATGTACCTGCTAATCAAGCTATATGAGCTTATCAATCTACTATCACTATCCAAGTACCTGTAATGACTATTTAATCTATAAATATATATATAACCAAAGCTGAGTCTAATATACTCAGCTTTTTTGCAATTGAAAAATATATTGATTTGATTATTAGTAATTGATTTATTGATAATTGAATGTATGAGAATATGGAAAAAAATAGATAAAATAATTTCAGGATTTTTGATTTTCTTGATAAAAATATATCAATATATATTATCTCCAGATAAAGGGATCCCATCGCTACGACTAAAATGAAAAATATGTATGCATGAGCCACATTGTAGTGAATACGGCATAAAAGTATTTAGAAGGTATTGATTGTTTAGATGACTATTTTTGACATCAGATAGAGTTTTACATTGTACTTGAGGAATGAACAAAATTTACGATCCAGAATTTTATAAAGTTGTATTTTTTTCATCAGCTCCTATTGGAGTGCCTTTTTTGGAAGAATTGAGCAAAGACAAAAGATTTGAGATAGTTGGAGTAGTGACACAGTGCGACAAGCCAGCTGGAAGATGATTGGATATGTGTGAAAATATAATTAAAGTTAAATCTAAAGAAATATTTGAAAAAAAAATTATAGATAATGTTTTATTGTTGGATTGATTCGGTTGAGATTGAAAAAGCAATCGATTTATTCGGCTAAAAAATATTCTAGAATCCCAATGAATCAAAGTTTACAATCCTTGTCCAGTAAATACAAATAAACCTATATTAAAAAACCAACTAGATTATCTGATAGAAAATTATTCCGACAAAATAAATGAAAAAACAGTAATAATATGACATAGTTTGTGATGCCTATTAGCAAATCATTTTATCGCTGCTACATGAAAAAATATAGGGAAACTAATATCGGTTGCACCTGCGTTTAAAGAAAATAATATTGATCTTATTATCAAAAAATTTCCTGGATTTGGAGAAGCAAGAGATTTGTTGATAAATTATCAGAAAAGTGATTTTGACATAAAAAAATTAGAAAATTTAATAGATGAGCATATAGTTTATATTTCTGACAATGACCCTTTGATACCATTTGATATGGTAAATAATTATTATAAAAATAATTTTTCTAATATAAAATTTAAATATTTCCAGTGAAAATGACATTTCAATGAATCTGCATGAGTAACGCAATTACCAGAAATATTGTCTGATATACTTTTCATTAATACTCCCAACAAACTAAACCCAGAAAAAACAGATGAATGAAAAGAATTTGCAGAGCGATTGAAGAAAAAAGAACCAGATTTTGTAGTTGTGATTGCTTATGGAAAAATAATCCCGCAGGCAATACTAGACATCCCCAAGATTGCTCCTATAAATGTACATGGATCATTATTACCTAAATATCGTGGTGCCTCCCCTATCCAATCTATATTTCTAAACAATGACAAAGAAACTTGAATCACTATCATGAAAATGGATGCAGGTATGGATACAGGTAATATGATAGAAAAATTAAAATTCCAGATCCCTTTGGATCGGACATGCAAAGATGTCATAGAAAAAATGAAAACAGTCTGACCAAGATTTTTGAATGATGTTTTGTGGAAGTATGGGAAATGACTTCTGTGAGAAGAAATTCAAGATAATGAACAAGCAACATATTGCAACAAAATAGAAAAAGAAGATTGATTGATTGACCCATGAAAAGATAGTTTAGAAGATATTTATAATAAATATCGTGGATTTTATCTTTGGCCAAAAACTTACTTTTTTTTCAAAAAAGAATGAGAAATGTGAAATGAGAAATGAGAAATTAGAGTGATTATAGAAGAATTGAAAATAGATGAAAATTTATTTGAGTGAAATAAAGATAAGTCTCTAATAAACTTGTCCTCCTTGAAAAAGCATGTGCCGTCTTTAGCGGTAGAAGTGGCATGAACGAAGTGAATGATGGAGGATTTGTTAAATCCTGCAGTAATTGAAATCAGGTTAAAACCAGAAGGGAAAAAAGCAATGGATTGGGATAGTTTTGTGAATGGATATCTGAAGTAGAATTATATTTTTTAATAGCAATATTTACGCTTTTATTACTGATAATATTTACAATATTAGCAAGTTTGAAAAATCACGCGTCGATTGATTTTTCTAGATTTTTTTGAATACTTTTTGGAGCAATGCCAAAAAGTATTTTGTCGTCTCGATAGATCGGGATAAATCTGGGCCTGCCTGCCGGTAGGCAGGGGCAAGACCCAGTAATAAAAATATTGCTTCGTCCCTTGCAATGGTTGAAAAATAGATTCCGGCTGCAATACTTAGCGCCGGAATGACTAGGACTATAGTTTATATTTTTTTAAGATTTCTTTGTGTTCTTGGAGAGTGAAAACATTATCAAATAGACACGCTACTGTAAGTGGTCATACTCATCATGGAACTGGAGTAATATATGCTACTTTGTTTGCAATATCATCAAAATTTACATCACCGACTGCCTTGCCATCTATATGTCAGTATCATACATCTATTATAATTTGAGATTGATCATCGCGGATAAAAGATGAATCGATCAAATGCACTTTTCAAGTACATGAAATAATATAATCAGATTTTTGGGTAAGTAGTTTGATATGATTGATATCGCTATTTTCGTTGAATGAAAAAACAGTTGCTCCTCTCTTGATACATTCTAATGCTAATGGTTTGCCTACTAGATTGCTCTGTCATAGGATAGAGACTGTCTTGGATTCTAGTTTTCATAGACCTGACTGATCTAATAGATAAAGTACAGCTTTGGGTGTAGCTGGCAAAAAATCTATCAAATCTATAGAAGACAGTCATACATCTACTCATCACATACCATCAACATCTTTGGATGGAGAGATAGTAGATAATATCTGACTTTTAAATTTTTGAAATTTAGCAGGAAGTGGAAGTTGGACTATAATACCAACACAAGAAGGATCGTAATTGAGGTACTGTATAAGCTCTATGACTTGGTATATATCATTATACTCTTGATTGACAAAGAGATCTAAGTTTCTAAAAACACTATAATCTCCATTATCAAAATCTGATTGACCAAAAACTATTGTGGAAATTCAAATCTTTTCTCAATATCTTTTTTTGTGATTGACATAGACTGATGAAGAATAATCATCTCACAAAAAAACTATAGCCATGTAAATTGGCTTATCTGAGAAAACCTGTGTCTTTTGGACTTGGAGCTTGGACTGTAAATTTTGAGAAATCTCTTTTCATCAAAGTAATTGCATATAATATATTTATGGATAAATTGTATATGAATATAAAGAAATAGTTTGATAGAACAAGAAAAAATTGCAAATAAAAGTCTGATGATTATAGTGTGATTTATTTATCTTGTAATTTACAAAATGTGAGAAGTGAAAAATGAGTTATTGATGTGAGAGGACGAACAAGTCAAATTGGAATCTATCAAAAAATTAAATATCCAAATATGAAGTATAGAACTATGAATAGCTATAATGACTGATGAGATATTTAACGATAAATCAGAATGAAGTAAAAAATTATTAGAAAATTTTAATAATAGACTAATGGAATTGAAGAAGCAAAGAGATGAGATGAAATGATTGAATAAAAATTAATTATTTGGAAATTGGACCTCACGCTGAAGGGACACACAAAAGTGATGGATCTGATGCCCTTATCCAAGATGTTCAATTACAAACACACAATTCTTCAAAAAAATATTCAAATTTTAGTCATCAAAGATTGGTACAAGTATTGGAAGCTCAGGTAATGCTACTAACGGATGGAATTGCAATAGTCGATCAAAATTTTCAATAATTTGCATCAAGTATTTCAATATCTCATGTTCATGATACTATAAGATTTCATTGAACATCCAATGCTGACTGAGGAGAAAGAGTGTTTATTCAAACTCTACCACCAAATAATCACGCTGTATTGGATTTTCAGATATCTCATAAAGTTCAAACTCCCAATAAATTGAAAGTTCATGTTCATGATACTGCAATATTTCAAGACACTTCAAGAGCTTGAGATGGATTGTCTGTTCATATACCAACATTTCAACTATTATAATAAATAACACCTTGAGTCATACCGTTATTCCAATAAGAAGTTCATCATATATCATCAATAGTTTTGCAGGTAGTTCAATCCTTGTCACAATAATTTTCAGAAAGTACATTATTGAATCCTCATGTACTAAAAGTCGCTTGTTCTCAAAGAATATCTCAATCAACACGAATATCTGAATTGAAACGAGCACCTCAAGATACAACAAGATTATTTGTGGCGTTAGCATCTATCACTACTGCCTGAGATCAACCAATAGTTCAATCTGAAGTCACGATAATTTGTTTGATGTATTGTGTAGCATTATCTATGCTTGTAACTATATTTATAGCTCTAGTAAACAATACTACAGAAAATATACCAAGCAAAAATACTATCATATACTTGGGAAATAAATTTCTTTTCTTAAATGGTTTGTAAGAAGTGAAGCTCATCTATATGTAATTTAAAATATAAATTTGTCATACTAGATTATATACAGCAAATAGATATTTACAAAAAAATATAAGATAAAACAGAATAAGTACTTTACATATACCTATAATATTATATAGATTGCAACAAACGTTTGATTTTGAATGATAAATATTTATTGATTATATCAATAAAAAATATAATCAAAATACATTTAGATAATATTTTAGAAAATGCGTGTAAGTATTTGTATTTTTTTGTTGCGATTGACTTTGGGAGGAATATCTTTTTCTGAATGCATAAATAATAATCTATGATTTTGGGAATGCTCACAAAGCAAAAATATTTTTTTGGAACAGAATCTTGAAAATTTATCTGATCCAATAAAAACAAACTCTATAAACATATGAGATATGAATTTTGATGATCCCAAAGAATGCGATAATGATTTTTGTTTCAAGGAAACTCAAGTGAACATAACCATCAAAAAAGTTTGGAAACCTATGAGTACAGTCATAAATGACGAAAGATTAAAATCTCGAGATTTTGCAAAAAATTTTCCAAACATAGTAGAGAATAATTTGCTAAATAATTCATCTCCTGTTTACGATAGGTATATATTACAAAAAGTTTTGTATGAAAGATGATTGTTGTGAGCTAAACCTACTGGTAAGATATGATACCTTACTGAGCAAGCTATTATGAAATTACAATGCATAAAAAACATAAAAGAATATGATAAAAAGAATTGAATATTTATAATATGAGCAAAAACAATAACTGAAATAAATAAGATCAAAAATAATATGAAAGATAGTAATTATTTAACAAAAACAAGAGTCCCTGTTGTAAATTTAGCTACATGTTGAAAAGAATTTGAATACCGCAGTAAATGAATAGATAAACTATTAGCTAATCCACCTAGCCGAGCAGACAATAAATATGAAAATTTCATAAACCCCAATTATAAAATCAAAGTAGAATGAGATATCAATATCAAGCAAACCAATTAATCTATATCTAAAATTTCTGTAGGTGTAATACTATCTACTGATATTATATCTCATTTGAAATAGTTTCAATCCAATTGCACATGGATATAGTTATCAGTCCATCACTGTCGTTTGTCATCTTTTTGGGATTCTATAAGTACAGAATGAGCAAGTCATTTGTTTTGGCTGACAAAATCAGATCTAACTTGAGATGCGATCAGATTTAATTGTTTTTTTCTAGACAATTTGACAAGGTGAGGAATTTGATTATCCAACTTTCAAGCTGGGACAGATTCTCGTTTGTTGTGTCATGAAAATGGAAATTCGTGTACTTTAGTTATATTGTACTTTGGAATAGCATCCAACATCTGTTGAAAATCAGATTGCGTCTCTCATGGGAATCATACGATGAGATCAGCTCCAATGGATATGGGAATATCTTTTTTTAGTGATTGAAATTGGTTTAAAACTTTGGTAAGATGTGCATTATCATAATTTCTATTCATAGCCTTTAGAATATTATCAGCAAAATGTTGGATAGATATGTGAAAATGAGGCATTATTCTAGGATTTTTGATAATATCGAAAAACTCATCATCTAAATATTCTGGTCATATACTAGAGATTCTAATCCTAGGTATCGTGGTCTGACTCAGAATCTCTTGAAGTAAATATGAGAATTTGGACTGAGATATTTGGTTGGTATTGTCACATCATCGTGCAGCCAAATTGATTCATGTAAGTACAATTTCTTTTCATCCAGAGGAATAGAAATCATTGATTTCATCTATAATCTCTTTCAATGGTCTGGATCGATGTTTTCATCTTTTCATAATTGTAAGACAAAATGTACAAAAATTGTCACAACCATTTTGGATAAGAATAAATTTTTTGGTATATAGATTATTTGATGATTTAAATGTTTCATTGTTTCATTGTTTCATTGTTTCATTGCTTCATTGCTCAGGTTCTTCTGAAAGAAGAGAAATCTGATTTTGGAATGGCTTGAGTTCTGGATAAATAGAATAGAATTTATCTTGCGCTATCAGTTTTCATCTATCAAAAACACCACATCAAGTGATATAAATAGTTTTTCATTCAGATAAATTTTTGAGAACATCCTTGAGCCATTTATTTTTGGCTCTATCTGTAACCACACAGGTCGCTATGAGATAATTTTGGTCATTGGATAAATTGTTCTGATCAAAATATCAGAGTCGTTTGTTTATATAAAATTTATTGACCTTACAGCCAAATATTTTGTACTGCATCTTGTATAATTTTAAAAATTATAATATCTTGATAAAAACTTTGCTGAGAAAAAGAGCGTAGTTACTAATAGATATTTAGTTGAATTTTTCAATATATTTGCCAAAATATAGCGACAAAGCTAGATAATTGTGTTGACTTATATAGTTATTTATCTATATGTTACATAAACCCCCTAAAAATAAATTTATGGAAAAAAGGATATTTGTCTTGGTCGGTAAAATATACCCGACAAAATTCCAGGTTTATCGTGTATTAAGTAAGCTAGGAATTAGAGGGGTAAAGTTAGTTATTATGGGGAGTTTCTCCCAGATCAAAAAGAGATTTTCATATGATAATTATACTGGAGATAAAGTGGAAGCTATTTTTGTAGGACAAGTGCCTCACAAATCTCATGGAACACTTTATGGAAGTATAATTTCAGAGATTTCTTTGACACAGGCTAGAGTACCTGTGTATCCTTGCAAAACTAAAGCTGGCCAATTAAAGGCAACAAAAGCTGCTTTGGAAACTGCATTTAGTGATCATAAAGAAAATCTATCAACTAAAGCTACGGAATCCCTAAGCTAAAACTCAACCGTCAGTCTGTAACTCAGGCTTACGGTTTTTTTATAGATTGACTTTTGAAATTAAATATATATATAATTTACAGAAACAGAAACAGAAACAGAAATAAAAACATAAAATATGAAAATGAAAAAAATTATTCAACCAGTTGATAGAAAAATTCTCAAAGGAGAACTGACTGTCCAAAAATTTATCAGAGAAACAAACAAAGGATCCAACTATTTGTTTGTAGTAAGTGCTCAGGATTCCCCTAATCTGATGTTGGAAATTGGACGATTAAGGGAAGAGACCTTTCGTCTTGCCGGTGGTGGTACAGGTAAGGAAGTAGATATCGACGAATTCGACAAGGGACACTTCAAACAACTGATTGTTTGGGATGTTGGTAACGAAGAAATTGTCGGTGGATATAGATTTGCCTTTATGAAAGATCTGATATCTGATGGTAAGATTGATAGTCCCACCAATGAAATCTTTGAGTTTTCGGAAACTTTCATCAAAGACTATTTACCATTTACAATCGAATTGGGTAGATCCTTTGTACAACCCGCTTATCAACCTAAAAGAGATTCTATGAAAGGAATATTTTCATTGGATAATCTTTGGGATGGGCTGGGATCTTTGATGGTTGATAATCCAGAAATGAAGTTTTTTTTTGGTAAAATGACCATGTACAAAGATTACAATAGACAGGCACGGAACCTTATATTGTATTTTTTAGAAAAGTATTTTGGTGACAAAGAAAAATTGGTCTTTCCAAAAATTGAATTTGAACTAGATAGCGTCGAAAGAGAAATCGACCTTCTAGAAAACATATTTGTGGCAAATTCATATAAGCAAGACAAATTAATTCTGCAAAAAGCATTGGCAGAAGTCAAGGAGAATATTCCACCTTTGTTTAATGCTTATATGGAGCTTTCACCAGATATGAAAATATTTGGAACTGCTGATAATCCTTTTTTTGGAGGGGTGGAAGAAACTGGACTTATGATTAGGATGGATAGTGTCTATCCCAAAAAGATAGAAAGACACGTGCAGACATATAAGAACGGTAAAAGTAAAAAATAAAAAATTTAAAAAAAGTAAGATCATAGATCCTCTCGTTTTTTACGGGGGGATTTTTTATATTTCTATAGTCTGATTGTCTCAATCTGTATCGATAAATTGAAGTTTATAAGCAGTCAATTGCATAGGGATATCTTCTTGAGTTCAATATAGATAATCCCCTACTATAGGTAGTCAATGTGTAGATAGATGATAACGAATCTGATGAGTACGTCAGGTTAAAATTTCTAGATTTAATGTAATTAAATCACCCATCTTTTTTTCTTTAAATCCTCAGTCAGCTAAAGCTGCCAGCTCCTTTTTAAAAGGAGCACAAGAAATAATTTTGGTGATTCAAAGTTTGGGTATATAATGTGGAATCTTGGGAATTACCATTTCTTGTATGTAATATGGAAGCTGAGATGCTATATCAGAAATAAAAGCTTTTCATTGGTCTGTGAGATAACAAGTCGCACGGTAAAATTTTTTGAGTTGAGCGTTTTCTTTGTCTTGTATAGTATCTGATAGAGATTTTTGTTGAAATAGAGACTTGAAATGAGTGAGTCATTTTTCGGTTTTGGCTATAATCATGAGTCAATCAGTATCTTTATCCAATCTATGAATCAGTCAGGCTCTAATAAAATTACCAATGGTTGGCAAATCTTTGTAATTATGATAAAGAAATCAAACTACTGATGGATGTGAGACTTCCCAGATGCTGTTGGGATGTGACAAAACTCATTTGGGTTTGTTGATGATCAAATAATCTTGTTTTTCTACAATGACTGGAATTTGGATTGATGGAGATTCATCTAATATCAATGGGGATAAATATCTAGATAAATCATCTATAATGATCTGATCTCAATTTTTGAGTTTATAAGATTTTTTGATGGATTGATTATTGACTGAAATTCCTGCTCTTTGTATGATATGATGAAAAAAATTTCTTGAATAGTCAAATTGTCTAGCTAGTCGAGTATCTATCCTCTCTCAAGATCATGAATATGATAAATTTTGCATGAATAAATAATTAATTTAAAATCTGATAAAGATTGCTGATTAAATTTGAATTTTTTTGAATGATTTGATAAATATAGGATTACAATACATATTATGTAGAGTTTATCAAAAAAAGCAAGATAAAAATAAACTAAACATATCAGAATTTGTTTTTTTTATCAATTAGAGTAACATTATTGTATATAGATTTATCTATTTAAATTACAATAAAATGGTTAATGAAACAAATGTAGTATCAAACTCGCAAACTAATCCTCTGGATCTTGTAGATGCTCAAAAAGTAGAAATAAGTAAGGTGGAGCCAACAAATAATCATAATGGATTTGTAGATAGTATAGTAAGGACTATAGCAAAAGTTATGTGAAAACCAGATCCTTTTACTTGAAAACAAAATACTGATAGTACTACGACAGTAGAATTTAAAGAAAAAAACAAAACAGATACAAATATACAATGATGATTATTTGAAAAATTTTCTACTACTTTGTGAAATATTGGTGATCGCGTAGAAAATCTATGAGAAAAAACTCTCAAAAAAGCACAAGAAGTAGCTAACGATCCTATAGGTAGCACAAAAAGTGCTATTGATTGAGCTATGAAAATAGGAAATGATGTAGTAAATACTAGTAAGGAAATAATAAATGATCCTATGGGTAGTGCAAAAAAAGCTACAACCAATGTATGAAATATTTTGGAATGAATATGAGAAAAAACTTTGGATAATGCGACAAATTTGGCTAATAAGTGATTGGAAAATGTACAACAAGCTTGAAATACAGTAATAGATAAGACTCAAGAAATAGGTGAAAAAGCTAATAATACAGTACAAGAATTTGTCAAATTAGAAAAAGAGGAAAAAGATACAAACTCATAAAATACAAAGCTATAAAATTATTTATAAAATTTTTATAAAGATGGATAAGAGAGAAATCATAATACAAAACAATAATATAAATAATAGTATACAAAAAAACATAGAGTCTATAAAAACTCTAATAGAAGAATCTGATGATATCAAAAGAATAATAGAACACCTGTCTAAACAAGAGTTTAATAAAGAAATCGCACAGGATCTTGGTAAAACACTAGATAGAATCAATCATAGCATCAGAGATTTGCTAGATCAGACCAACATATTGTTTGATTCTTACAAAAGTTTAATCAAATTTATATTTAACAAATAAAAATGACCGAGCAAAATTTGAGAAAAAATTTCGATGACTTGGAAAAAAAAGTATCTGATAGTGGAGATATTTTTGATTCTATAAAATTTAATGAAGAAACTAGAGGTAAGATATGAAAGATCTTTGTTTGGGGATTTTTTATAGCAATTTTTGGAAGCATATTGGTTACGGTACTATATAATGTTTATTTTTATTATATCACACAGGATACAAGTTTATTTTTGAAGCTCGATTCTATGCTTACGCTTGTAGGATCTATTATTGGTGCCCCTTTGGGATTTGTAATGTGATATTATTTCAAATCTGATAAGGATTAAAAACAAAAAATATTGTTTATAAATGATATTATATTCAGTCTTTTTTAAGATTGAATTAAGGTTGATAAATATACTATTATAGTATTTTATAAATAAATATACAATGAAAAAAATAAATCTGATTATTGCTTGGTTATCTATACTATGATTAAGTGTAATTTTACTACCAAAGACATATAATCTACGATGAAATATAGCATGGATATCGCTTATTATAATAGTATTTTCTAGACCACTTGCTGATATATTACCCAGAATATGAATATTTAAAAAGATAGTATGTATGAGAAAAGGAATTGGCATACTTTGCTGATCTGCTGCTTTGTCTCACAGTATCTGATATTTTATATTCCATGATGTTGCGGTAGCTAATTTATTTGTAGATGGATTTTATCGGAGTGTAAACAATTTGATTTGATGGGGAGTATGGGCAATGATATTTATATTACCACCACTAATTACGTCAAATATGTATTGTATCTCAAAACTTGGTAAATATCGAAAGCTAATACAAAGATTTACTTATATTGCTTTTATAACGACGGCCATCCATGTATATCTTGTAAAACAAGAATTACGGATTCTTATACTTTTGTGAATTTATATTGTTATATATATTTTAGCATTTAAAAAAATTATAATATGGAAATCAAAAGATCAATTTTAGTATCTCTAAGTATATTATCATGACTTGGAATCTTGGCTTGATGTACAAAAGAAGATATCAAATCTGATAATAATAAAGAAATTACAATAAATCACAGTGATAATCAAAGTCAAATATTAGATAATCAAAATAAACAACAAAAAAAAATAAGTATATGACATGGCTGCATATGATGTGGTAAGTGTGCTCAAATCTCACCAAAAAATTTTGCTATATCAGGCAAAGAAGCTATTGTAATTTCGCAAGAAAATTTGGATTGAGATGAAGTACAAATGGCAATCAAAAGATGTCCTGTGTCAATTATTAATATATCTTAACCAAATTAAAAATATCATAAAGTTTATACAAAATCAAATCTTCGTTTTAGAATATATTTAGAGAAAAGCGTAATTAGAAAAACTTAAATCATAAATATTATTATTAATTTTGATTGGATGCTATTTATAATTTTGAGATTTATATTTTTTTTAATGATATCAAAACTATTTCACTACGAGTTCAAATCCTTATAGGAGCTCCTCGTGCGCCTATTCATTGTGAGACAAAAGCTTTTTGATCTCAATAATGATATAATCCGTATGAATAGTCATTAAATAAACCTATTATCCGTGATAATGGTATAAATTGACCATTGTGAGTGTGTCATGCTAACTGCAAGTCTATAGGATAAGCAGATAATTTGGATAAATGAATAGGCTGATGTGTAACAAATATAGTAAATTTGGATTGGTCATTTAATTGAGTCTGTGATATGATAGTAGACAAATCTTTGCCTGATCGATAACTAGGGTCGTCTATTCATACTATTTGCAAAGATTCCAAATCAATCGTTTGGTTTCTAAGAGGAATAATTTGGGTCTTTTGAAATAATATATCTATAGCTGATTTATTTCACATATTATCGTGATTTCATAAAGTAGCAAAGACTGGTATATCCAATTGATTGAATGGCAAAAACGCATCTACATAATCAATTTTGGCAACATTCATCAAATCTCAAGCGATGATAACAAAATCTACTTTCAAATCCTGTATATGACGGACTATTGATTGTACATATCAACTATACTGTAATATATTTACATGCATATCGCTGATAAAAGCTACTTTGTAATCTTGAGATAGACGAGAATCAGATATGTTTAGTGGAGTAATTTGTGGCTGTGTACCAGAATAGATGCCAAATCCTAACCGTATAATGATGGATGGTATAATAAATACCAAAGGAGCTTTGTACCACAATCATACTATATCTATAATAAATATTAGCGGAGATATTACTCGTATAGCATAAATAATATATAATATGATGGAGCCTATTATTTCCACATATTTGAAAGAAGAACTGATCAAAAACATAGCAAATATAAAAATTAGCAACAATATAAATCCTGCAAATATTGATTTTTTAAGATTGAGATTGAATCATAATATAGCGCCAAATCTCCACATAATAAGAGAAAAAATAGATAGCATAATTATAGTAATCAATATAAGTAATAATATACGTACGATCATATTGGATGAGAACATTATCTGTAATAAAATATATAAATTATATCTATGTAATTAATTTTTGGTTGATATAGTCCAAAATAGGCTCTCTTCACCTAGATTTGGTATTGGATATTTTGAACATGTTGGGTAAATATCATAATATATCTTTTATACGCAACTGCAAAAGAGTAATATTTTTGTGTAAGTTTTTTTGATTGGATTTGTCTATTTTGCTAATGATAATATCAAAAGCAATATTACTTTGTTTGAGCATATATATAAAATCAAGATCTATATTTTGAGGTGGGATAGAGCCATCTATTAGCAAAAATACTGTTTGTAAAGTTGACCTATTGATCAGGTAGTCTTGCATAGTATTTATCCAATCTGCTCTTTGTTTTTTGCTATATTTGGCATATCCATATCATGGCAAGTCAACTAAATATCGTGATTGATTGATAAGGAAATAATTTAGGAGCTGAGTCTTGCCGGGGATCGTAGATGATTTGGCTAAATTTTTGGTTTGAGTAAGCATATTGATGAGAGATGATTTACCTACATTGGATCTACCAATCAAAGCAAATTCTGGATAATCTGCAGCAGGACAATCTGATAGTTTGGGAGCAGATTTGATAAATTGAGCTGAATGGATAATCATAGAAATATGTAATGATAATAAAATATATAATTATTCTCTTTCAATCAATTCAAATCGTCTACTCTCTTTGATTGTGAGTTGCTTGAGTATATCTCACAATTCGGTGGAAAGTTTTTTGATTTCATCGAAAGGTATGTCGCTATCATTGAAGGTTAGATTGATTGCTTCTTTTCTTTTTTCTAATTTTTGAATATCGTCTCCCAATTGTTGCAATTCACGTTTTTCCATATAGGAAAGTTTGGGTAGTTTAGTACTAGAGTCTTGTAATCAATCATCAATAGAGAGAGAATCAGATTGAGATGGTTTGGCTTTGGGGATTTTGATATCTTGAGTAGCTTTGTATTGTGTATATGTTCATCGAAAGTCTTGTATCACTCAGTTTCATTCAAAAATAAATAAATGATCTACCAGTCTGTCCATAAAAAATCTATCATGAGTCACTATAATCAAACATCATTTGTAATCCAATAAAAAATCCTCCAATACTCACAAAGTAATCAGATCCAAATCATTGGTTGGCTCATCCAAAATCAAAAAATTGGGATTTTTTTGGAGAATGGTAAGTAGATAGAGTCTTCTCTTTTCTCCGCCACTGAGAGTCTTGGCAAATTGATGCTGTTGATTGGGAAAAAATAAAAATTGTTCCAAAAGTTTGGGGTTGGGGACGATATCAATCAATCTTTTATTATCGGGGAAATGAATATCTTTTTGCTCATAATGAGCAAATACTACAGACTCTCCAGCTTGAATCAGACCACTATCTATAGCCTCCTCTCCAATAAGCATATTGATAAAAGTAGATTTTCAGACTCAGTTTTTTCATATTATTCATATACGCTCTCCATGTTTGAATTCATGAGAAAATTTTTGAATAATAATTTTGTCTCCAAAAGATTTTTGGATATTTTTGAGTTTGAGTATCTTGGTACCAAGATGTCTAGATTGGATTGTAAGTTTGAGATTGTGAGACTCTAGCTCTCTGGTCTGTTTGAGAGAATCATAATTTTGCTCTATTTGATAAAATCTTTTTTCACGAAAATTTGCTTTGGTCTGCCTTCATTGGGGAGATGTATTTATTCGATCAAGTTCTTTTTTGAAAAGTTGTTTGAGCTTGTGTATCTGTATTTGTTCGTTTTGCTCACGTTGTGCTTTTTTTTGTAGAAAATAAGAATAATTGCCTGGATATTGGTAGATTTTTCATCTATCTAGTTCAAATATATCTGTACATATTCTCTGGAGAAAATATCTATCATGAGTCACCATAAGTAATGTAGTATGCTGTTTTTTGAGATATCGTTCGAGTCGTTCTATCATATCTAGGTCCAAATGATTGGTAGGTTCGTCTAATATTAACATATCAGGACTATTGAATAGTACTTTGGCAAGCATAACACGCTTGGATTCTCATCATGAAAGAGTCTGGACTGATTGATCTAGATAAGGATTGATTTGAAGTTTATCTATAATGATTTGTAACTGTATTTGTTTTTCCCATTGTTGTACAACATCAAAATCAAATAAAATTTGACGAACAGTTTGGGTCTTGTCCAGACTAGATTCTTGGGATAAGTATCAAATATCTATACCTTTTCTCCGTTGGATCTCTCAATCTGTAATATCAACTTGTTTGATAAGTAGTTTGAGTAAGGTAGATTTGCCAGCTCCATTTTTGGCAACTATAGCAATTTTTTGATTTTTGGAAATAGTGAAATCAACATGATCAACTAGTGATTTGGAAGTATATGATTTGGTGAGATTGGATACTTTGAGATATTGCATGACTTGAATTTAGGATTTAGAACTTACAATTCAGAATTATAAATTGTTTATATAAATATAAGTTTAAAAATAGTGTATATAAAAAATCAATTATATGCATTTGTACATCGCAAAATTTTGGAACTTGATAATATCTGACTGATTATCCAATCATCTCTGCTCAAGTAATATAAGAAATTGCTGGAATATCTGTGTAGTAGCCAATACATCTGCCATAGCTCTATGCGCTCTAGTATTGGTAATATTGAAATATTGACAAAGCATATCTAGACGCTTGCTAGGCAAATCAGGTAGCAATCTATTGGCTAATTTTCTAGTACACAAGATAGAATTGTTGATGGAACGTTGGCAATGTAATATACCGTTGTGATTGAGAAATCAGTGATCAAAAGTAGCATTGTGAGCTACAAGAATATGATCTTGTA
>DJVF01000032.1:57177-61117 GCA_002441085.1 Patescibacteria group bacterium UBA6263 | reverse complement strand
ATAAATTTTACTCTAAAAAATAATTTTTGATAAATTTATGGCTTATTATTTATATTTTAGTTTGACATCATCAAAAAATATTATGGCTTTTGTATTGAAAAAAGCTGATAAATACCTAATAATGATTTATTGTGGAAAGTTTTATTTTTTAATTTGTGGTTTTGGGAAGAAAGAAAAAGAGAAGATCTTCTAGAAAAAATATAAACTTGAATAAATTCAAAATATGACTTTTTATGTTGATACTAGGAATATTATATTTTTTTTCGTTGTATCTAGCTAAATGATCCCCCGTATTTGAGTTTATGACTCAATACGCCAAAATAGCATTTGGAGAGATATGACTCAATATATTTTTTGGGATGTGTATATTGGTTGGATTTTTGATACTCATCAAATGATACCTGATAAGGATACTGATCAAACAATTTTTGATTATAATGATATTGGTCTCTGCTATACTAAACTTCCCTGTATTGGATTCTACTGGTACTCAATATCAACAAGCATGATGATTTTTGTCTTGGCCAATTTTGTGGATTTTGGAAAGTATGTTTGGTGGAGAATCTGTAGCAGTAAAAACTTTTGTAATAATATTATTTGCTCTATGTGTCTGATGGGTCCTATACACATTCAACTTTTCATTACCTAAAATAACTATCCAAAATTATCAAAGTCCAAAAAAATCTGATAAAAAACCTACACGTACCAATTCTACATATGATCAAGAAGAAGAGGAAGAGATTGTACAACCACAGGAGATATCTCGCTCTTTTATCAAAGAACTAATAAAAAATAAAGTAAAGGAAAAGATAGAAAAGAAAAAACCTAGACAGATTATTCATTTTTCTTGAGACAAACCAACTTTTTCAGTAGATATTATGGAATCAAATGCATGAGAAACCACTACTATAGATGAATCATTTTTGATGGAAAAAGCTAAAGCTCTGCAAGAAAAATTAATGGAATTTAATGTCCCCATTACTATAGAGTGATTTGACATATGACCGTCTATAGTACAGATCAAAATCAAACCAGAAGAATGAATCAGAATTTCTACTATAGAATGATTGTACAATGATATCAAATTATCTTTGAAATCTAGATTCTTGAGAATAGTAGCCCCTATACCAGGTACAAATTCTATAGGTATACAAGTACCCAATCCCAAGCCAACAATGGTAAAGGTGGGCGATGTAATTGCATCACAAGAATTTCAAGAATCTATGAAAAAATGAAATACCAATCTGACTCTTGGAAAAGCTATAGATTGATCGATAGAAGTCAAACAATTGGAATCTATGCCACATCTATTGGTAGCATGAGCTACTGGATCTGGTAAATCAGTATGAGTAAATGATTTTATATTGAGTTTGATGTATCAAAATACGCCATCTGAGTTGAAATTTTTGATGGTAGATCCAAAACAAGTAGAACTAGAAATGTACTCTGGACTACCATATATGCTAGCGCCAATAGTAAGTGATAGTGACAAAGCATTGAAATTGTTGAAATGGTCAGTAGATGAAATGGAAAGAAGATATACAATGCTCAAAGAAAAAAGAGTAAAAAATATAGAAGAATACAACCAAAAAATTATATGAGAAAAGTTCTATCGTATAGTGATAGTGATAGATGAACTAGCTGATATGATGATGTCAGGAAACAAAAAAGATGTAGAAACTTGTATAACTCGTATAGCTCAAAAAGCACGTGCCGTATGAATACATTTGATAGTTGCCACACAGAGACCATCTGTCAATGTAATTACTGGTTTGATCAAAGCAAACATACCTACTAGAATAGCATTTGGAGTAGTTTCAGAAATTGATAGTAGAACTATCCTTGGTAGAAAATGAGCTGAAGACTTGATAGGTAAATGAGATATGCTTTATATTGATTCCAATACAAGATTTCCACTCAGGATACAAGCTCCATATGTAAGTACCGAAGAGATTGAAAAGGTAGTAGAAACCATCAAACAAAAATATATGAAATGACTATCAGAAGAAGATATATACAATCCTGAACTCGTACAAGCATTAGAAAATAAACTAGAAAAATGATGATTGTATTCTGGATCTAGTAATGGCGATGATGATGAGCTAATAGAGCAAGCTATACAAGTAATTGCACAAACTAGAAAAGCATCTGCTACATTGTTGCAAAGAAAACTCGGAGTATGATTTGCTCGTGCTGCTAGGATAATGGATCATTTAGAAGAGAGATGAATAATAGGACCACAAGAGTGAGCCAAACCTAGAGACATATTTATGTAAAAAAAATGTGAAATTTTAAATTAGAAATTAGAAATTATGTTGTTACTTATATCTACTTTCCCAAATGATTGAAGAAAGTTGAAAAACTTTATTTTGTGATTGATAAAATCTTGAATGGCAAAATGTGTAAGTAGAATTAATTATGTGAAATCTTATTATATGCAAGAATGAAAACTCCAAAACGAACAAGAAAAAATATTATTAATCAAGCTGCCAGAGTGAAATAAAGAAAAGCTAATTTGATATTTCAAAAAAAATCATCCAAGTCAAACATCTGAAATGTTATGGATAAAACCAGATGATGTAAATGAAGAATATTTAAAATGGATTAATGGATTAACAAATTAAGGAATTACAAATTATAATCTCTTAATTAGTTAATGTTTTAGTTAGTTAATTGTTTCTATGAAAATATTATTTGTGTGTACTGGTAATATCTTTCGTAGTATGAGTGCAGAATATATAGCCAAAAAATACGTCAAAGACAATAATATCAAAGGAATACAAATCAGCTCTGCATGAACTAGTGCAAATCCAGAGCAGCCTTTTGATTATACTTTACAGCGCCTCAAGCAATACTGATGCAATGCTAGTAAACACCAGCAAACTAAAGTAAGCGAAAATATATTGCAAGATAAAGATTGGGTAATATGTATGGCCAAACATCATCAAGAAGTTATCAGATCTTTGGGATATGAATGAGTATTGTTTAATATGGTTGCGTATGATCGCAACAAAGATGTTATGGATGAAGCAGAATATGCAATCAAATATTGATCTTTTGGTGATCTACAAAAATATGTAAATAGAATAGTAGACTACATACATGATGCTATGCCAAAGCTAATAGAATGATTGAATAATTTTGAAATTGAAAGAAAATTTTTGATTAAAAAATTACCAAAAGATATAAATAAATATCCTAAGCAAAAAATTATTCAATGATATTTGAAAGATAAAAATAATAAAACTCTGAGAATCAGAAAAATTAGTATAAAAGGCAAAAATGAATATTTTAAGACAATTAAAAAATGACATTGATTGATCAGAAAAGAGATAGAAGAAAAAATAAGCAAAGAAAGTTTTGAAAAATTATGGAAGAAAGTATCTAATCGATATTTGGAAAAGACTCGCTATGTATTGCCTTATAAAAAACAAGATATTGAAATTGATCTATATCAAGGTAAATTGGAATGACTAATAACTGCAGAGATAGAATTTACAAATCCAATTGAAAGCAAAAAATTTATAATTCCAAAGTGGTTTGATAAAGAACTGACTGGAGATAAAAAGTTTGGCAATGCTAATTTAGCCAAAAAGTAAATAGATATATTATAAAATTTATTGATAATTAGCTTGATATTATTAGATTTTGGTCACTTTATTTTATTAAAATTTATAATGAAAAAAATTATTGGAATCTGATTTGTATTGTCTTTTTTATTCTTGTTATGATGTAGTAATAATCAAAATACAGCAGATGTAGAAGATATAGAAAAAGTAGCTCAATGTCTATGAGAAAAATGAGTAAGAATGTATGGTACAGAGACATGTTCTTTTTGTCTAGAACAAGAAAAAATGTTTGGAGAACATTTCAAATACATAACTTATATAGATTGTCTCAAAAACCCCAATGCATGTTCCAAAATACAATGAACTCCTAC
>DJVF01000032.1:0-57157 GCA_002441085.1 Patescibacteria group bacterium UBA6263 | reverse complement strand
TAAATATCAGAAACTAGAAAATTATATAACTAGTATAGTTTTTTATGTTGTCCCTGTTATAGTTGTGATAATACTTGCTAGTGTATATAAATGAATAGTATGATGAGATGATTTACAGGGAATATTTGCTTGACGAGGTATGAATTTACTTATATTTTTGCTGTTTATAAAACCATTGTATGTAATATCAAAAAAATATTTCTCTCCACAAGAGCGAAATATATCAGATTTTTTGAATTATATTTTGAAGTGATGGACGCAGAAACCTATATTGATATTTGCAAAAGAACTTATAATAAACTTGGTTTATTTTTTATCTGGATTCTTTTTGAAATATAGAAGATTATTGTGAATATTGACCTTTTGGTTTATATTTTTACATTTGACATTGTTATCTATAGGTCGAGACAAGGATGGATTTGAAATATTTTTCAATATCTCTGAAACATTTATATGGATAGGTTATATAGGAATAGTTGCATTATTTATAGGATTCATTACTTCAAACAATTGGTCTATGAGACTTTTGTGAAAAAAGCGAAGAATAATACAACAGATAGCATATATAGCGCTCTTGGCATGATCTTTACATAGTACAATCAGGGAGTGAGAACGATGAAATTCTGTAGCTTTGATAACTATATATATAATATTAAAAATATTTGAATGGGGAAATTTATATATAAAAAAATCTGATTCAAAAATAGTTTGAGACAATACTTGAAAGGATTTTAAAGAGCGGAAATGCTGACCATGTGGTTATACATACAATGAAAAATTATGAGACACAGATTGATGAATAGTACCAGGGACAAAATGGGAAGATATACCAAATAATTGGAAGTGTCCTATTTGCGGTGTATGAAAAAATCAATTTACTATAATAGTTAGAGTAAGCAATAAACCAAAAAATATAAAATGAAAAATAATAAATCGTAGAATGCTTACAGATGAAGTTTTGGAACTAAGTATAGAATTTAAATGAGACTTACAAATATATCCTGGCCAACGAATTGGTTTTGTATTTGAAGATCAAAAATGATCATTTGTAAGAGCATATTCTATTGCATATCATGAGAATGAGAGTGATTTCACCAAATGCATATTTGCAATCAAAATATTGGAAAATTGAAGATGAAGTCAAAAACTCAAAGCATTGAAGATATGAGATGAGATTAAAATAAACTGAGTATTTGGACATTTTATATTGAATGATAACAATAATCCCAAAGTATTTATAGCAACATGAACATGACTTGCACCTATAATCAATATGTTAAAAAAATGTTCTAAACAGACCAACAAAACTTTGATATTTGGAACCAAAGCAAAGAATGATATTTTCTATGAAGAAGAAATTAAAAAAATAGCGAACCTGGATTATAAAATATTTTTATCTAGAGAGGATGTAGAGTGATATGAATATGGAAGGATAAACTTAGATAAATTTGAATTAAATAATAATATGGAATTTTATATTTGTGGTGCTCCTCCAGTAGTCAAATCTATACTTGAGATTTTAAAGTCTAAATGATTTACAAAAATCTATTATGAACAGTTTTTTTAATAAGTAGGGGCGATTAATAATCGCCCTTTTATTTTGGCGGATAATATCCGCCCCTACTATCTTATCTTCACAAATGCATTTGTCACGAGAAATAAAATAATTCTAAAAATTATATATTGTATTTTTGTTTAGCATTTTTATATACTAAACAAAAAATGTCTCGGAATAAATCTAAATTTCAAACAACTTTCTAAACACAGCTATAAACTACAAGTTCAAGACAATGTTTTTATTATCTAAAAACGCATTTTATGGAAAATTCAAAAAATATAAAAAGAACGGCAGAAGATTATGCCGGAACTTTGGAAGATCTGAAAAACAAAAAGAATGATTGATGATATTTAATTATACGCTGAAGATATAAAGCTGCTCTTGGAGAGATTATTCTTAATGAATTTTTGGATTGAACAAATGACAGACCGATAGAATTTACTGAAAGAGATATTATTAGAGCAATAGAAATCGCATGATGAAGAGAATTTAGAGATTATGAATATGATTGACATAGATGGGAACCAGACTGATATTTTATAAAGGAAACATTGAAATTTTGTTTACATCATAATATGTTGATTGAAATACATAAAGATGCATATAGAAGGAAAATATTTGAAACTTTGGATAATAAAGAATAGTTATTATAAAAAATCCCGTAATACTACGGGACTTTTTTATTGTAGAAACTAAATCACTTATAATTATCTTTTGTATACTTCCAATTGCTTTGTAAAGTCTTCTGCTCATGGAGGTAAATTGGATCGTAATCATGGACTATATTCTATCATGAGCGAAGCTCAATTGAATATTTTATTTCTTCTCTCTATCTTGATTCTATTTTCATTATTGGAATTGACCAAGAATCGATCATTGAGTTGAGATCTCCTTTGTTTGACCAAAGTATCTATACCATCTCATATCAATACTCATTTTACAGTCAATCATCATCGATTACATCGTGGTTTATCCAAATCATTTATAATATTTAATGTAGTATCTCACACACCAAATCAATCTTTGGATATAAAAATTCATTGTACGACCTGGGTAGATTGGCATCGATTATTGGGATCTTCTTTGAAACTAATTTTTCATCATTTAACTACAAACATGGAATTGGTTTTGAGAGATCATTCTATAATCACATCCATTCACAATATAATCATAGTAAATGGTTTAGTGAAAGAATTTAGTTGTTTGAGTATAAGTTTACCATTTCAATGTATAATATATATCTGTTTACCTGGAAGCTTTTTGGCCTTGGTAATTGTTCAATTTGAAATATCTGATATAGCATTTAAGTCATTGGCAGATATATTTACTGAAAGTTTGTCATATTTATTTATAAAATCATCTATCTGTTGATCTATTTTGACTCATCAATCATAGTCATCAGCATCTACTTTCATAATAGAATATAAATCTGTTTTATTAATAATTTTCTGTCAAGCCATATCATAGAATTGATCTAAGTTGATATCTGTAGTAGCTTTGGGCGTCACACCAAAAAGACTTTTTTGCATAAGATATGGTTTGGTGACAGCAAAATTGACTTCACATATTCTATCTACTACTGTTCAATTTTCTTCATCATCACCATCACAATAATCGTATTCTACCTTGTCTAAAACTAATTTATACTCTCCATAAGTATCAGTGTCTAAAAAGTCATTAACCTTGAAATAATATTTACCAAATGCATTTTGCAAAGAAGGGAAGATTGTAAATCTTAGATCTAGGAAATAATCAAACATATCATGTCAATTTCGCTCATCTAGATTACATCTTTTTTTGATTTTGAAACTTGGTTCATCATCATATTGTTGATTGTCATTTCAATTGAATACTTTGAATGTACAATACAAACTATCTTCCAATATATCTCAATCATCAGCATCCTCACAATCATTTTCATCTACTATATTGTTTCATTCCAATTCCCATCGCAATGGAAGCACTTCTCACTTTTGTACAGATAAAGTAGTGCTTATACCATTACAAGCTGGTGGCTCATAATAAAATCAGGGTTTCTTGATTGCACAATTGCTACATCTATATCCATCATTAGCATAATTACCTGCAGGGAAGAGTTCATAAAAATCCAAATAATCATGTATAATAGCATTGTTGGTTTTGAGATCACATCTTTCTATTCATTCTAGGATTCCATTACCACAATAACCCAACATTCATTCATCTACAATTATAGTCTCGGCACAATCGTCACTAGTATTTCATTCTACATAACATCTGACATTATACGTTCATAGATTGTTTCCATAATTACATGTGGCAGTATATGTAGATCCATATCCATTCAAAATCTGACCATTTCAACAATGAATGCTAATATTTCATTCTACTCAGTTGACAGAGTCACATCTAAATTTTGCTTTGGCATCATTATCATCATCGATAATTATTACTGTTCAATTAATTGGAGTGAGTGATTCACATTGATATCCAGCCAAAACATTGAATGGAAAGGATGCAGTCTGAGTTTGAGTTTGTCCAAATACAGTATAAGTCAGATTGGCTGTATTGATATATCACAAAGCACAAGAAACATTGTTTGATATTTTTCAGTTTAATACCAAAGTAACTGTTTGTCATGAAGCTATGGTTCATGGTATATATCGATTCATAGAACCACTTTGTATAAATCCATTACTAGAAGATCGATGGAGATAATTTATACATGATGGATTGGGTCGTATATCTGTAATGGTCAAATTGTTTATAGGTGCTGGTCAATGATTGGTAGCAGTAATAGTAAATTGTATATTCTCTCATAAATCAAATTCAGATTTAGTGGAAGACTTTGTGAATGTTACAGTGTTGTTTGGTATCTCTCATATTTGAAAGGCAGCTACAGAATATACTCTAGCATGATTGGATGCTTGTATGTCTGAATAATTAATTTTTTGAGCCAAAGGATTGTTGGTATTGAGTACTCAAGTAATGATCATATATCATCCAGCTCATGCAGCAAGATCAAATCAATAATATGTAAGCACTGTATTGGATCATGATATAGCGAAGCCAAGACTGGAGCTTGGCACTCCAGATATTGTACTAGTTAGATAATTTAAAGAACTTGGTAGTATATCTGTAAGCACTACATTATTTGCTGTTCAAGATCATGTATTTTGAAAATTGATTCTAAATCCAATTTGATCTCATGAATAATATAATTTATTTTCAAGTAAAGTTTTTTGTATTGTAAGTACTGGATTTTGTGACTGTTGTCATACAGTTAAAATTGCTGAACAATTACTTTGCTGTCAATTGGTATTCATCACTGTCATAGTAAATGTATATGTTCATGCTACAGTAGGAGCAGCATATGTAGTTCATGTAGGAGTATTGACTGTATGTGGCCAAGCTCACAATATCTGAGGGGATACATATATATATGTAGGGACAACAAAAGTTCAGCTAATGGTCCAATTAACACTTGCTAATCATCCACTAACGATATTGGAAGGATTGACAGTCAAGGTACAGGTAGGAGCTTGTGTAGCAGCTTGTGGCGTGACTATAGCTGAAGCTCGATCGTCTTCTGTAGTCACTCCATTTCATGGCGTAGAATCAGGGTCTGGTTTATCTGATGTCATGACTTCTATCGTGTTTAGATAATTTCATGTTGGTTTGACTTGAGCTGTGATAGTAAATGTCAAATTTTGATTTGCATATATAGTTCATACATTCCATATTCAATTGGATGTAGTATATATTCACTGTGATGTGCTATGCGAAACATATGTATATCCATTTGGTAATATATCTTTGAGTGTCACTCATCATGCACTACTTGGTCACGCATTATTTAAAATCATTGTAAATGTGACATTGCTTCAAACTACTGGTGTAGTATTGCTTACTGTCTTGGTCACAGATAGATCTGCTATCTGAGGAGGCAAAGCTACCAATTGACATTGAGCATTACAAGTATATCCAGGAATAATTCAATCTGCACCATCACATTGCTCAAATATTACAGTAGATGGAAATATCCAGTCAACAAATCAATCGTTTGTCTGGATTCATTGTTTTCAGTTTGTATTGGGTCATCATGATTTGTTTATATCATCTCTTACTCAATCTCAACATTTTGCTATATAAAAATTTTGACACTTCTTGTCTTCTACAACATTATAGTAAGCATTGGGATTGGCATTTTGAGTATAAATATTATTTGTAGCAAAGTTGTGTGTAGTCATAGCAAATGATGATCATCATCGTGATTGGACTTGTTTTCTATTGAGTATATGAACTATTTGTCATACCAAACTAGCTCTATTGGGATTGGGATTGGGTTTGATAGCTCGATTATTGGAATCTTCTTTCCAAGCTAAAGTAGTCTGTATTCATCATCAGATATTATTGAACTTGGATGTTCATAGTCTTCAGTTGGATCTATATTTGAAATCAGTAAATTTTCATCATATATTATTTCAAGAAATTGAATTACCTATAACATTTGAATAATTGTAAGACAAGACTCTAGAAGGCGAAAAATATTCCCGAGTAGATGATAAATTGCTAGGAGTGTGGGTATGATAAAGATGAAAAGATTGTCATTCATAAAGAGCATATCTATATGTAGAATCACACTGAGTGGTGTATGGTGAAGTAATAGTATTTTGAGTAACTACACTATCGATAGAAACGTTTGCAAATACTTTTGCAGAAAAAATGTATATAAAAGCAAATACAGACAAAATAAAGTAATAAGAAGTTTTGTTGTACATCATAGTAAATTTTTAGCGATAAAGCTCTATTATAAAATATCTTATGGGCCTATTCATGGATTGGTACCATCTCATCATCATATTCATGGTTCGGTATCATCTCATCATCATATTCATGGATCGGTTTTATCTTTTGCGGGTCTTTCTTTTATATTTCACATTAGACCAACTCATACATCATGTTGATAAGCTCATGGAACCATAGGTACTGAAAGATTTCTAGCAGAAATATTTAATCATCATACATAGTTTGCTTCTGGCAGGATCTCTCCAGAATATGTTTCTAAAGTTCAAGGTGTAACTGGAATTATGTTTTCTGATGTCTTGGGAGTAATGGTAATTCAATTGATTTTGATTCAAATGGATTCGTTGGCACACTCTCCTAAAAGATAAAATAATACCTCTGAATTTAATTTAATTATTTTATTTCAAATGTCAATAGATTCTCATTTTAAAAGTGTGATGGCTTGTTGGTCTGATAATGTCTGTAGTCAACTGGGCAATAACTTATTTATTGAATCCTTGACAATAGATAAATCTATTGGGGTTTTTTCAAAGTTTTCTAAAAATCGGGATTTGGCTTTTTCTTGATCTGTTGATGAAAATTTTTCCATTGCTCATCACAAAACTTTGGTAGCTCATGGAGCAGTAAGTGAGAATCATCTTCAATCATTAGTTCATTTTCTATAGAATGCTGTAAATCCAAAAAGTCAATCTTCTACCTTTTGCGATAATTTTGTTTTATCAGATTGCGTTGATAATTGATCTAAGATTGCTTTTCTATAATCGCTTTTTAGATTTGGAAATTTAGATTTGGGTCACTCCAGTTGTTTGTATGCATCTGGTTTACTTTTATCTCTAAGAGAGAATATTGATGCTAAACTATTATAATCGGTCACTCATTCTTGTGTAGCAAAAATTCATTTCATTCTATTGATGACTAGTGCTTTTTTTTGTATGTCATCTCAATTTAAAACTAGGCTAATATCTGGATATTTATCTCACAAAAAAGATTTCAAAACTCATGCAGCATCTGAATATTCTTTTTGATCTATTGTTGAATTTTCATTTATATCTTTTCAAGCTGTGGATAGAAATTCATCTAATTTAGCAATATTTGAATCATCAAGTCTTGATAGACTAGCAATCATTTTTTTATCATTAAATAATTGATCTATATCGAATAAAAATAGATTTTTAAATTCAGTATATTGTGGGTTTCATAAAGTTATTTTTTTATCTTGGCTTTGCTCAACCCTTGAAGGAGCCGCAGTATAAAGATATTCTATTTTGAGTTTGTTAGATGGAGAGTCAGATTTGCTTATGTTTATTTTTCATACATTATCTTCTGTAAAGGTCAATGTTCATGAATTAGGCAATTGAAATAATCAAGCTTTGTTATCCAATCAATTGATAAATAGAGTTCATCATATCTCTCTAGTACTATTCAATATTTTGGTTTTTATGGAAGCTATCTTATTAGCATAATCATCTCATCAAGCTTTGAAATTTTGATCCAATAAATCACTAAATTGAGTTTTGTTCCATTTTTTATATCATTGAACTTCCATTTGGATTGGAGAAATTTCTGGTCTCGTTCATTGATAATCTAGTGATGGATGAGGAGGTCTGAGTATAAATGTATTTGCTTTATTATCCTTATCTACTGTTCATTTTTGTCATATAACTAGAAAATTTCTGACTCATTGACCATCTGAGGATGTAAATATTCATAAATCTCATACATCACCTATGGTCAGTTTACTACCATCATCTGAATATCTTATATTATCCAAAACTTTTTGATCTAGTTTGGCACGGATATTGAGTACTTCAGCAATTGGTCTGCCTGAATCTGTAGTAAAAACTATTTTACCATCTTGTACTTGTACATCAAATGGATTATTATCATTTTGTGGGAGTATATTGTAACGAGCTTTGATATAGTCTGCATATGCAGAGATATTATTGTCTTTGATTTCAAAACTATCTCAAGATCAGTATGTTGCTCAATTAGTTATAATGTATTGGTCCATGTATTTGCCCGCTGCAGATGAAACATAATTTTTTCTCCAAGTAGAGATATCAAAACTCAAAGTAGGAAATGGTACGCTAAATTCTACTCAATCAGATCAGACTCTAGCTCAGATACCTATTCATACTCAGATTTTGGTGACAGATACTTTGCTATGTAATTGATCATACATATAATCTCTCCATGAATCTACTATTCATGTCTGCAAAACTTGCATTAGATTGTTGATTGCATTTCTCTTTTTGTCTCAAGCAAATTCTTGAGGCATATTTTGTATCATTTTGAAGATTCATCTTTTATCAAAATAATCTGAGATGTTTTGTATATTTCATATAAAAAATCATTCATTATTTTGGATAAAACTCTTCATTGGCTCTTTGGCTGAAGCTTTTGTTCTATTTAATGAAGATATTAATGAATTTTTGAGACTGGCGGAATTGCTAATATCTGCTCATGGTGGAAGATGAAATATTTTATTGGAAACATCTCTATATTGCCTATTCATTTGCTCTATAGCTTGTTTGGGGTTTTGTTTTCGATCTATCTCAGCTTTGGCTATTCATCATACATCTACGTCGGCAAAGTCTGTCCTTGCTCATGCATAAACATCTGCGCTAGCTCACAAGTATTTAGCAGATTTGATATCATCCAACCTTCAAACCATTACTTTATCATAATTATATTGTCGAGCAGCTTCTCATCATATATTTATAATTGCTGATAGTTTTTGTTGATCTGGATTGTATATCGCTCAAGCTCAAGTATTTCGCTCTCGTTGGAATTTTCAGTCTTCTGAGAAACCTTTTTTTCAAGTGCTTAAATTTAATCAAACTGATTGGTCATTGATAACAGTCAATCATCATCCAAGGAGCTTTTTGGTAAAATCATTTTCTATCTTGTGTCTATATTTTTCTCTATCTCGAGATTTGGTGACATTTACAAATTGTGGACTGACTGTGATTTGCAAATTATCAAGCACAGACATCAATCATGTAATAAAAGTATGTTTGGTATCTGTAAATCAATCAGATTTGAGTCTGAATTGTTGATCTGGAAATTTTTGAAAATGAGCTTCCAATTCTTTTTCTATCATAGAATATCTATTTGCAGAAGTATCTACTCTCTCGACTCCTACTAAACTATCAAACAAATCTGGTGAAAGCACAGAACTAGATCCATTGAGTTGTTGTATAGCTTTGGCAAATAGTGGTTGGAAATTTCAATTGTTTTCTTGTCAATCTTTTCATGTATAATTTTGAGCCATATCTAATAGTTTGGCTTTGGTCCATTGATTGGCAGGAACTTTGGACAAAGCTTGTTCCAAAGTAGGATTGGATGATGTCCGTATGATTTTGGATATAATGTTTTGGATGACAATATTTTCTCAATTTAGTTTGATATCTGGGGCTAAGTTATATTTTTTGTTATAATCTTTGAGTGTATTTGGTTCGTGTAGGAGTTTGACATCCATGACAGCTATGGCTCTTTGTATCTCGCCATAAAGTTGTGGTCCAAATATCGTAGCAGTATCTCAGATGGATTCTTGAGATCTTTTGTAATCTTTATTTTTTTCTTTTCGAGATTGTTTGTATTCTCTAAAATCTTTTCTCCATCATGGATATTTTCATCATTTGTCAGCTATAAATTTTTGTTTCAACTGAGTATTTCATTCTACGGCCGAAAGCTGTCAATCTACATTGTAATCACACAAAGACTTGAGTATTTCATCAGAACTTAAGCTCTGCAATATTTGATTAAATTTGTAGGCTTTGTCCATCTTATCTTCATATGCTTCAGCATAAGACTCGGCATCATAAGCAAAATTGACCAAGTCAGTTTTGTCTCATTGATTGAGTATCATAGCAATTTTTCTATTTTCATTATCCAATCATCATTTACGATCATAGTATGGGAAGCATCTTTTGATATCATCTACTGATATAGTTCATTTTTTGTTTTGTAACAATTTAGCTTGGCTATTTTTGGAATCTTTGGAATATATATCCAAAATAATTCTAGCTAGACCATCATTGGGACTGAGATTGATCTTGAATTTTCTTTTGGAAATATCTCTTCCGCCATCCTCAGAACTGATTATTTCTTCCATGATTTTTTTGAGTTTAGGTTGTTTATCCAATGCATCATATGATAAATCTTCAAATTGATGCTCTACTCTATTTCATTCTAACAAATTAAAATCTGTTGCCTGATAATCATATTGTATAGGCTCAGATTCTGGCAAAGGAGTAACTCAAATAATAGTATTTTGAGTTAGATACATTCATTGGTTCTCTACGTTTAAAAATCTAATTTTGTTTCTATATTCTCCATTTTCTGCATCATCTGCAAAATATAATGGTTCTCGTCATTTATTAGATGTCCTGATTATCTGTCACTCAATCAAATTTCATTGACTATCAAACATTATTGGTCAAAAATCTGGCTTGGATGGTAGATCTACTTTGATGGTTGCATAATAATTTCAATTGGAATCTTTTTGAATTTTTCATCGGCTAAATTCTGGTATATCAAAATCTTTTTTTGTGATTTTTTCTTTTTCTAATGCATCTGTAACTTCCTGTAAACTAGATACTTGTGATTCTATATTTCAAGTAGCAGTAGTGTTTCAAGTATGTGTAGTACCAGTAAGTATAGCTTCTGTGCTTGAAATCGCAGACTGATTTGGAGCGGAAGCTGGAGCTTTGGCTTGAGTAGTATTATCGATGGCTGCTCAAGATTGAGAGATAATTTTTTGTGATAAAAAATTTAGAGCTTTATATGTCCTTGCTCAAAATTTTCAATCATCTAGATATCTTTCCTCTCAAGGAGATAGTGGATACTGATCATCCTCTTTGTATTTTGAGATTTCAATTAATAATTTTTGTTGGAAATTGCGTATACTCTGAGATTCTTTTAGAGAAGAATTGGATAGATATTCTGTGTTTGCTTGTTTCAATAAAGAAATAAAGTCATTTCATATTGCGGGGTATTTTTGTGCTATTGATTCTATATTTCAAGCTATATGTACATGAGCAGATCAAGCGTCTCATTGGATTTGATCCTGATTATGTACCCTAATGTTTTGTATATCTTTGGATTCAAACAATATATCAGAATTAGCTTCACTGTATTCTGGATTTCAATTAAGTACTTGTGCTTGTAGAGATCAAAGATTTATCTGAGTAGCTAAATCTGTAAGTTCAAAATTTAATTCTAATATAGCTTTATAGATTGCAGTTTCTTTTGCTTTATCAACTATCTGATCTATTTTTGTATTAAAATCTTTTTGCAAAGAATCACGATTATCATCATTGATATCTTTATCTTTTATAAAATCTCTAAATTCTGCTTCGACATAATGATTTACTACAGAAATATCTAATTGATCTAGATCTTTGTGTGAATCTATATCTTTTACATAATCTTTTGATTGATTTTCTGGATTATTAGTCATTTGCACAAATTGATAATAAAAAACTTACTAATAATTTTACTCCAAATAATAAGATTGTCAAATCTAGTAATAGCTTTTTGAACAATAACAACCAAATAATATAAAAGATGACATAATATGACTTTGGCGTATTGTGATATAAATATAAAATAAGACAAGTAGAATTTTGCTAGAATCCATTCAGATTTTTATTTATTTTTGACAAAATCCAAAAAATTAAGTACTATTTGTTTGATATCAAACCGTTTAAAAAATAAAAAAATGCAAATGAAAAAATCAAAAAAAATCAGCAAAAAAATTTGATTAAATAAATATCTATCAAAGATTTTTTCTAAATTTAGTAAAAAATTAGTAGGCAAAGAATTGGCTATAGGGATATCAATATGATTTGTAATTATGTCTGTTTTGATGCTATTTGCAAATAATTTGCAAGTATGAAATAATAATCAAGCAGTATGAATACACGCTGCAGCTGATAGTTTGATTTTGGAAACACAGCCATGAATTTGAGAATAAAATAATAATTAAATAATTAAGAGTTTAAAATTTAAAATCGCAAATGCGATTTTTTTTTATTTTGAGACAAGTGGGTTGAAAAATTTTTGATATTCACTATAAGTGCTTTTATAAATTTTGCCTGGATAGCTCAGTCGGTAGAGCGCACCCATGGTAAGGGTGAGGTCACCGGTTCAATCCCGGTTTCAGGCTAATTTAAAATGATCAATCTATAATGCAAAATCCCGAACAAAAAATAAATTATAAATTTTGATTGATAGTATTTTTGGGTATAGCATCATTTATTATAGCTGTATGATGATTTCCTATTTTGTTGTTTTTTGGGATTTGAGCTATTTCTTTTGTCCCCAAAATAAATAAATTACTCAAAAAAAATTGATATAGTATATCAGATATATTTTCCAAAGATGGCTGAATGATAATAACATTAATATTGGAAAATCTCAAAAAAGAAAAGCAAAAAACTCAAAATAATTTAGACAAAACAAACGATAATATAATATTGGATGATGAAACAATAAATGAGCTAGAAAAAAACGAACTAGAACAAAATAATGAAATATTTAATTACAATAGCAATACATCCAAAGCTTTGGATAAAATTTGACACAAACAAATATGAGATTATGATGATACTGTAGGTGTATGAAAAATTATCAAAAAGATTATAATAGGATTTGTTATTATTGCTGCTTTGCCTATATTTATTTCTTTGCCTGAGCGAATAGGTTTGTTAAATATGGATATATCATGAAGTAAAGAATTTTTGGAAAGTATTTTTTTGAGCAGTAGTTTGATTAGTCGAATTGTTCTTGCAATTATAGCTGTATTCATAATATATAAGGTATCTAGAGACTATTACAAAAATCAATAAAGATAATTTAAAATCATAATAGTGTAAATAAAAAACATTAAATCAAAAATTTATTTTATTCTTTAAATAAAATATTATGTGAGTAAACATTTTACTAGCTGTAATTATTCTTTTTATATTATCATGAATCAAAGTAGTCAAACAGTATGAAAGAAAAGTGGTATTTACACTTGGAAAATATAGTGGTATTTTGACACCATGACTAAGAATTATAGTGCCTATTATACAATCTACAACCAATGTAGATATTAGAGAAAAAGCAGTAGATGTACCTAGCCAAGAAGCCATGACCAAAGATAATATCTCTTGCAATATCAATGCTGTGATTTACTATAGAGTCAAAGAAGAACAAGTGGATAGATCTGTAATCAATGTAAGATATCTTGACCATGCTATGACACAATTTGCTCAAACTACAATGAGAAATATTGTATGAAAATTTGAGCTTGATGAATTACTTGCCAAGAGAGAAGAAGCTAGTGCTGAAATCAAAAAAATAGTAGATGAAAAATCTGATTCTCGAGGTATAGATGTCTTGTCTGTGGAACTAAAAGATATCAATATACCAGATGATCTCAAAAGAACAATATGAAAACAAGCTGAAGCTGAAAGAGAAAAAAGATCCAAAATCATCACCTCAGAATGAGAACTTGCAGCATCTGAAAACCTCAAGAAAGCAGCAGAAATGCTTGCCAAATCTCCTGGTGCATTGCATCTTAGAACATTACAATCTATCAATGATATAAGTTCCGATCAATCCAATACTACAATATGGATGATTCCAGTAGAAATAATGAATGCTATACAATGATTAAATAAAAAATTGGATGAAAAGTAAAATTGAAAAATATTGAATTTTATAAGCTTTTAGTTATCATGTGTTGTACTGTTTAATATTTTAATCAAAGATAAATGGCTTCAAGAACCAATAAACAATGAATTGCAAAAAAGAAATCTCAACAACAAAAACAAGCTGCAAGACTAAAGGGCTCCAAAAGATTTGAATATCCCAAAAGAAAACTAGACATAGAAGAAGCAAAAGAATTGGGTATAGTTTGAATTTATACCAATCCAAGATGAGCTACTTATAGTTGGTTTTTGAGATGAAGAAAAATTTGTCGAGAGACTAGACTCAGGACAGATCCTGATGGATATAGATATATTAGGACGCCATCTGGATGATCTGAAATGGTATCTGTTGCTCTTTCTGGATGGACTAGAACCAAACTCAAAAGAAATACAAGTATGAAAAAATAAATATTTTGGTCATATAGCATAAAAACTTGGATATAATATCCAAGTTTTTTTGACTTAAAAAAAAATCTCACTATAATAAATTATATAAATTATTTTTAGAGCTTGAAAATATATATGGATACCAAACATAATTATATGTACGATCTCAGAGACGCTCTAGACCAGAAATGACTTTTTGATGTAGTCAAAAAGAATTTTTTTTCGATACCTATATCTGTAAGGATTATATCATTATCATCTTTTTTGTTTGTATTGTGACGAGGATTGTGAGCTGATACATTTTTTTCTTTGTATGTAAAAACTATATTAGATAATATATTTTGGGTAGCTATGGTATGATGATTGGTATCGTTTATCAGACTATTTTTTACAATTCCTATATGAAAACTCAATGATCATGCAGATATAAAATCTATTATTTTTCTAAGCAAATTCTTTTTTGCAATAGCATGAATATTATATTTTTTTGCTGGATTATTTGGGTCTATAGCTATATTGATTGTTGCTGTGATTTTTAACTGATTTGCATCAGCCACATTGTTTACGACATTCAATTCTTATCTGCGTCATTGGATAAACAAAAACCATTCATGATGAGCTTTTGGATTGTTTTTTTCTTCTTTAAATTTTGCTTATGTAGTATGAGCATTGATATCAGTAAGTTTTATAAATCTGATAGATCTCAAATATGTTTTTTTGTTTATAGCATTGTTTGCTATCATTTCATTTTTTACAGACAGACATCTACCAGATATAAGAAAAAGAAAAAAATTACACATATTTTTGAAACAGTCTTTTTTGCGCCAATTTGTTAGAGGAGTTTTTTCTTTACAATCATTCAAAGACACTCGAAATGATTTAAAAACATCTAGCAATTCTGTTTTTTCTGGATTGAAATTTGAGTTTTTATTTGGAGCGTTAAATTATATATGATTTCTTTTTATACCAATAATATCATTTCAAAACAATCTCTCATTAGCAGAAATTGCTATTATTTTTGCTATAATGCGTGTCCCATATATTATAGATTTGGTCTTGGGTGGAATTAGTGATAAATTCAATAAAAGATGATTTATTTTGTTTGTGCTATTGATTATATCATTTCTATATTGAATATTGGGATTTATGCATTGATTTTTGGCTATAGTGATAATATCTTTGGGAATATCTATGTGTCTAGCTATTATTAGACCAGTTATTTCATCTTTGACATCAGAAGATTGAAACAAAAAAATAATATGATCTATTACATGAGCAGAACAATTTATGTGAAGGCTTGGAGATGTAGCAGGAGCTATTATTTTTGGTATAGTATCTAGTATTTTTTCTGTCAAAATTGCATTTATTGTAATTGGAGCATTGTTGTTTGGCTTTTCTTTTAGGCAGTTATTTAAAAAATTTATTTTGAGAAAAAAATAATTCTATAATGTTTTATTCATATAAAATTTCTCGACCAGAAAGTTGTTGGTCGGTAAGTATATAAATATCTGGCGTATTACATGTAGCCTTTCCCAATTCTTTTCACTTGGAATTTAATATATCTATAATTGTAAGTTCTCACATAGCGTCTGGTGATATAAATTTGATTTTCATTCATCTAGTGATTACTTCTTTGGGGTCTATTTGAAAATATTTTTTTCAATTATATTCTATAAATTGATCTGTAAATGTACCAAAATAATTACGATTAAATAAAGGCCCTGCACTGTCTAGAGTAGTTGATGTCAGACGATTTGTGCTGATAATGTCAGATGATTTGTGCTGATGATGTCAGACGATTTGTGCTGATGATGTCGAATTATTATATTGAAATCATTTGTCTAATCTTTTATAATCTAGTTTTTTATTATAAAAATTCAGCAATAATCAAACTTTTATAGTATCGTTCTTTTGAATATAAGATCTTAGTTGTTTATAATAATCTCATTTTGTAAATTTTGTTGACTTTAGTTCCAATGCAACAACATCGTTAATTATCAAATCTATATATCATTTTCAAACAATATTATTATCTATTTTATAATCAATTTTAGTTTCTTCGTTTACTTTATATCATTTTTTTTCTAATTCATGTTTTAATCATTTTTTATATGTTTTTTCTAATAATGCTGGTCATAATTCATTATGTACGTGCATAGCAGATCATATAATATCAAATGTTATATCATCTTCTGTTTTTTTTTGTATTAGATCATCTGATATCCTCTGTATTTTATCTTCTGATATTTCCTCACCTTCGGGATAGTCTTGCATTTTGTTTAAAAGAAAACCATTTCGATATTGTCTATGGGGAACTACATTTACTAAATTGATAATATTAGGATCAGACTTTTGATTTTGCAAAATACAGTCAATTGCATGCCTATATGATTTGACAATAGATCATACATAAAACTGTGATTTGGATCTTCATTCTATTTTGAGAGCATCTACATATGGCAATATTTGAGCTAAATTATCTATCACACAAAGGTCTTTGGATGACATTATATGAGTACCTGATTCGTCTCACTGGAGTTGGAACAACTTGCCTGGCCTACGTTCTTCTTCTAGTCGTACTTTGTATTTGAATCTACAAGCATGAGAACATTCTCATTTGTTCCCTGGTCTACCAGACATATAATCGCCAAGTAAACAACGACCAGAATATGACATACACATTGCTCAGTGGACAAAAACTTCTAATTCCATGTTTGGAACTTTAGTTTTGATATCTTTGATTTCATCGATATGCAATTCTCTAGCTAGTACTATTCTTTTGACTCACAGATCATATCGAAATTGAACAGCACCGTAATTCATGGTCGAAGTCTGAGTACTTAGATGCAAGTCGGTATTGGGCAAATATTTTCTGATGATTTTGAATGTTCATGGATCAGAAAAAATAATAGCGTCTGCGCCTACATCTGAAATTTTTTCTACAGCAGATTCAAATATTTTGATATCATTGTTTCTAGGAAAAATATTCATTGTGAGGAGTGCTCTCTTGCCCAATCAATGAATATCTTGTATAGTTGTTTTTAATTCTTCAAATCAATGGATCTTATTTTGCCTCATCCTGAGTGAAGTAAACGGCACTCAGACATAAATCTCATCTGCTCAGTATTGAGCCGCTACTATAGCTTTGTGATGAGATCATCATGGAGCAACAAGTTTAACCATAATATTTATTTAAATAATAAATTGGATATATTTTTATTGTGGTATTTTATGTTTTGGTCTTTATCTTTCAACTAATTTATAAAAAAGCCTGACTATGAATACACAATCAGGGAGACTTATCAGATTCTTTTAGATAATACTTATAATATGTAAATATCATAAACAGACACAACACTATAAGCATTATCAATACTGCTATGACTTTCCAAAAATCATCTTTTGGTACCTCACTATAATTATAATAAAATGAGCGTATGCAATAATATGTAATTGCTATAGCAGAAACAATAACTAGTTCAAATACTGTTCTCATATATTTTGGTTTTTATTTTATTTCTTCGACTTCTTTCATAACCTTTTGGATCTTATATACTTTGAGTCACAATAGAGACTTGAATAGCAGTATCGAAATAATACTCATGAGCCAATATATAATCCTAAGGAAAGGATAGAATAATAAATACATCAACAATATCAATGAAAATTGAAAAACTGGCTTATTATATCTATCATTGATTTGTCAGAGTATATAATCACATATTCACATATTTACTGAGGTGTTGTCTTTGAAAAGCTGTCCTATCATCTGCTCTTTGGAATCATTGATTATAGTAGTAATTTTAGAATCTCAGTTTATTTGAGTTTTTTTGGATAATACAGATCACCAATTAGCACTAAAAAAAGAGGCTGAATCATTTTTTATTTGATTCGCTTTTTCTATTCAAATCTTAAATGGATTTGTAAAAAAATCTACTACATTACTAGAAGCTTGTGATAGATTTTGGCAGTTAAATGGGAATTGACTATACATCCCAATCAAGACCAAGCTATAAGTAATAGTAGTAAAAACTGTAAATATATATCATCATACAGTAAAATAATTCAAACTATTGAAACTAAGTGTTTTGTTTAATGGTCACTGTATACTCAATATAAGAGCTATTATACCTAGGTTTAATACAAATAATGACGCTATATATTGTCGTATATCAAATCATATGATAATAGATCCTACAATAGTCAAAACAATAGCTATCAGAACAAAGTATTTGTTTTTGTATTTTTGAGCTTCTACAAAAAAGAAATGAAAGGAGATGAAAAATAAAAATAAAAATAATAATGACTGAAAAACATCCTTTAGAAAAAATAAAGAATAGATTGTCATAATATAAAACAATATACTCAAAGAGACTGAAAGTATTGTTCTAACTCTAAACTTTGTGCTCATAAAACTTTCCCACATTATCTAAATAATAAATTTAAAATAAAATCTGAATAAAAAAGCATGATCCAATATCAAATTATCATAGCTGGCAAAAATGGTATTACATTGGATTCCAAAATATTTAATTTTTTAGAAATACTTTTGGATATACTGTCATTTTTTTTGATAAATATTTTTATGGATCGTATAAGTATTCATACAACAGCACTAATAAATATAAATACCAGAATAATCTGAGTTAAATTAAATGCATCAAACGTTATATTATTGAATTGAAATATAAATGGAAATAAAGTTCACAAAAAGAAAGCTAATATCACATCGCCAAATCAGATTCATTCAAAATCTTTTTTATATCTATACTTGATATATGCTTTGGATCAAAAATAAATAGTAACAAAGCTTGCAAATAATCAAATAGATGACCAGAATGCAATTTGATAATCTCATATAATATTAAAAAATTGCGGCAAGAGAGATACCACTACTCACATAGACCAAATAGGTAAATGCAATTCATATTTTTTAAAATCATATATCATAATTAAAAGTAATATCCAATTGATAATTAACCAAAATCATAATAAAAAATAATTTGTATGAGGAAATATCAAATATGTAATCAAAAACACCAATCAAGATAACAATTCTATAATAGGATAAAATGTAGAGATTTTTTGGGAGCAATAACTACATTTTCACTTTTGTAGTATAAAACTGAGTAGTGGAATTAGATTCTCTATTCACAATATTTTTTTGCATTTGGGACAGTGAGAACGTCAAATCACAATAGATTTGAACTGCTTCTTTTCAAATTTATTTGAGGATAACCTACTAATCAAAACAGATCCAAAAGATCAAAATATCAATCCAATAATAAATACAAAAACTATTATCATGTTGGTTTATAAAACAATAAAAATATATTTAATAAAAAAATGGAAATAAATTATATATATATTAGTTATTAGATTTGGCGTTTCAATCTTTTAAAATTTGAAAGTAAAAAAATAAAAGCCCGGCTGGACTTTTATTTTCCTATCGTTTTTATTAGTTTATTATCGTGTGGTGGACGATATAACTAATTAATATATTTGCGTCCAATAAAAAGAATTTTATGGACAAGTAATTTTATAGCAAATTTATATTACATTTCAAGTCGAATTATTGTTTTTTTATATAAAATATTTTCAATAATTCTTTGGTTAGTGGAACATTCACAAGTAATGTTAAAATAATAGTTACCAACATCATAGATCCAAATCATTTGAATATACTTATTCACATAGAAAACAAAACCAAAGCTATCAATCATGTGCTGATTTGTCAATCTCTAATAGCATTTCGACTTCTAGACACAGCCAAATCTATAGCTGAAGATATAGACTTTCACTCTTTTAGCTCTTCACGCAACCTTTCAAATATCAAAACATTGGCATCTACTGCCATTCAAAGAGACAATACAACCGCAGCTATACCACTCAATGAAAGAGCATAATCTATAAGTTTCAATAATCATGCTAATATGACTATAAACGTAATCAGTGTAAATAATGCTACCAAAGATTTTTTGGGTTTGTACATAAACAACATCAAAAAGTATATTGCTATTATTCAAACTACAGTAGCTATCAAAGATCATGTAAATGCACTATCTCACAAAGTAGGACTAACTTTTTCTTCTTGCATCAAAATCAATGGCGCCGGCAAAGCTCAATCATTTAATGAATTTACCAACTCTTTTGCAGACTCTGAAGTAAACTGTCAATCAATCTGAGCTCATCATCAACAAATCTTAGATTGAATAGTAGGAGATGTAAGTAATGATCATCATACAAATATAGCCATCTGATTACCTATATTTGCTTCTGTAATTTCACAAAATATTTCTTGTCAAGCATCATCAAAGTTTATCAATACTACTGGTTGTCACATTTGTGAAGAACTGACGTTTGCAAACTTGAAATACGCTCAATTTAATACGCTATTGGTTTTGGGTCATATAGCAATTTTCCAAGTCTCTCTATCTTGTACAAATACATCCTCTATATCATATATAATTGTTTTTTTTAAGCTATCTTCAAATTCATCTTTATTCACCCCAAAAACTTTGATTGTAGAATACAATTTTTCTTGTGGAGATTTTTGGTCACGTATATAAACCACATAAGTTGTATCGAATCTATTGTATTTTTGAACTTTACCTGTTTGTGTAGAATCAAAATTTGTAACTATCTTTAACAAATCTGACTGAGAGATTCGCTCATCATTTAAAAGCTTGTGTCATGATTGTAAGTTAAATCATTTTTTATCTATAGATTTTACTACAGAATCTACTTCCAAGTCAAAAGAATCTTCAAGTTCTTTAATTTCTAATTCACTAAGTCACAAAGAAGATTTTTTACTAATTCCTACAACTTTGATATCATAGGCATTTTGTCATGATCAAATTTCTCATAGATTAAAAATCAAATCTTTTCATACATATTCATATTCATCTTTTGATAATTGAGTATCTTGTTTTGAAAATATTTTATCATATTTTAATCATAAAGTATTCGCTGTTTGTATGATATCTTCTCAAACAATAAACGTCTTTTCTTCTACCTTTTTGTCTAAGACGCGAAAAAATGAAAATCACTTTAACTCATTATTTGATATCAAGCCATTTTGGTCTTGATTTTGTATATTAGCATAAGTTCATTCCAATATTTGTGAGAATTCTCATATCTCCATACTATTTAAAAGTTTTACGTTGTTTTGATATATATCTGGAAGTTGTGATAGTGAAGCACCTGGAAAGTTTCCATAAAAAATATTTTCCGCTCATCTTCAGTCAGCAAACTCAAACATTTTATCAGGATTGTTTTGGATATCTTGTAATAGTGTTTGTGTTTTTTGTTTTCTCTCTAAAATCAATTGTTCATTAGGTTCTTGTTCATTTGGCAATCTAAATTCAAGTTCTACAGTCTTTCATATAATTTCTTTGGCTTGATCAAGATCAGCTATTCATCATATTTCCACTACTATATACTGCTGTTCGTTTAGATTTTGGACATATGCTTTGTAATCACTTACTCACAATTTAGATATTCTTTTATCTATATTTTTCAAAACTATAGTTTCGATTAATTTTTTAACACTATTTAATTCTTGTGGATCTTTGTATATTTCTTCATATTTCTCATAAGAAATTTTATAAACTAGTTTGGTTCATCCTGAAACATCAAGTCATTTTCTAAAATGATTGACTCAATCCGAAGTAATTATAAGTGATCTTTTTCATGTCTGAGGATTAAATTCTCTTCATACAAAAAATATCATGAATAATCACAGTAAAAATAGAATTATAAAAATCTGACTTCTGCTTAATTTCATTCTTGAATTACAAAAAATAAATCTGTCTTTATGACGGATTTCACTTTATATATTTATGTATTTTATTCAAGTTTATTTATATATAAGTATCAAATAATTGGATAATTATAAATATATATAGTAGCTAAATGGATATATGTATAATTGCATTAGTATTTTTTATTAAAAATTTGCTCTTTTTTTTGATTTATAAAAACCAAAAAGTCCATATCTTCTGGATCCCATATTTTATTGAAATTAGATAATGAATCAGAATGATGGAATGGAACTATGTAATTATTGTTATATTTGCCGTATTCATTATTTAATATCTCTATAAAATGGCTATTTTTGACAACAGGAGATATAATTACCATATCACTTCATGTAAATCAAGTATCTTTCAATCGCTTACAAAAAGTCTGAGAATAAAATTGGATAGTATCTGTGACCAATGATTTTGCCAAAGAATTGGATTCTATAGACTCATAATCTTTGTACCAATAATGGGATATTCAATTATCTTTGTACATTTGTCTAAGCGATCACATTCATAGATTTATAAAATCTACTTTGGAATAAAATCATTGAGATATCTTGATGACTTTGCAATAGTTTTCATTTATATATAAAAGATTGAAATCTTCTTTTTTGAGTGTGTTTCTAAGAAATAATGTTGTATAAAAAGATTGAGGCATGATAGTTATATTCCTATTTTCTAATACGTTGCCATATATCCTATTTATAGTATTCAAAGATACTTTTTGGATATATATTATATAAAGCCTAAAAAATATAGATCACTTTTCTCATATTACAAATTTTTTTTGATCTCCATCTACATATATAGTGTCAATATAAGTAGATATTATTTCGTCCGGGACTTCTCTTTGTTGTTTGATTAAATTTATTTTGGCATCTATAATATCTTGAACATCTTTCAATGTAACTTTTTCTTGGAATTCTTGGAATATATCAAATCTAAAAAAAGAAAATCTACTTTCATCCAATAAAAAAACATGATTGTATTTGGGGTAATCATTTGCCTTTTCTACAGCTTGGAAAAGATCAAGATGCATAGTATAATGCTGAATCTCATTTTCATCATAGATTTTGTAATTGCGAAATCTAGGATAATCGTTTGATAAATATTCATATCGAATTTGGTACATAGGAACTAGGATTATAAATAGTTATTAGTTCTTAACACTTAGTACTTAGCAAAAATTTAAAGCTAAGTCACAAAGGCTAATAGCTAATAGCTAAGAGCCAATAGCTAAAGGCTAAGAGCTAATACATTTTTTTATCTTTTTTTTGATCTCGTTTTTGAAATATTTTGATAGCTTGATCTCTAAGAATCTGTTTGGTTGGAATATATTTTTTGCTTATATGTTTTTTGACATCTTTGCGTATTTTAGCATCATCAAATCATATTTTGGCAGCATCTATCTCTGTATTTGCATAAAATATTTTATCTATTCTAGCTCGATATATCGCACTATAACACATGGGACAAGGTTCACATGAAGTATATATAACGCATCCAGATAGATCAAAAGTTTTGAGTCTTTTGCAAGCATCACGTATAGCTTGGACTTCTGCATGAGCAGTTGGATCATTACTGGAGGTGACTTGATTTTTTCATTTACCTACAATCTTTAAATTTTTGACTATTACAGCTCCAAAAGGTCATCATTTTTGTATCTTCAAATTTTGAGCAGAAAGTTTGATAGCTTCTTGCATATATTTTTTGTTGTCCATTAGTAAATTTTTTATAAAAATTATTTTTTAGTTTGTTTGGATTTGGGAGATGGTTTTTTGATAGATTTTTTGCTTACTGATTTGAATGCTGATTTGCGAATTGATATAGGCTTTGATGAATTTTTATTATCTGTTGTATCTAACTTGGATCAATGGTCTATTATTTTTTTATAGATATAGGCATTAGCTATTATATAAAGAGGTATAGTCCAAAGTAATCATACAAACAAAGCAATGAGTCATAAAATATTTATTAATCAGACTAATATATTTATAATAAAGATATCTCAGAGGCGTCCTTTGGTAATTTTTCGACTTTTTTTGATTGCTTGGATTGGTCATAATCAGTCTTGCAATATGATGTATGATATCATAGATAGTCTCAGAGACCATATAATTCATGGCACTATAAACAGTACTAATCAAACTACTGTTATTATTCATGTAATAATATTTGCGATTATATATTTAAATGTTTTATTCCATCAGCAAAACAAATCTGACACTTTATAATTATTATCATAAACTACATTCAAAGATATTTTGGCAAGTCACAATATAATCCATCGATTCAAAAACATTATTATAATAGATCATATGCTGATCAAAAAATTTGGATTTAATTTGCTTAGCTCATCAAGATATGAAGATAGCAGTTGTAATATAATCAATATAGCAAATCACAGCAAGTATTTTGTCATATGTTTTTTGGATTTCTGTCGTGAATAATTTATAATCTCTTTATAATTTAGTATACTATTTTTGTTTTTATTGACCAAGACTATTCAAACTATAAATAGCATAATAGATATTATTCCCAATATGCCTAAACCTAGATTGAGTATAGCTTTGGTAGAAATGATTGCCATATTTCAAACCTCAGAATTTGATAAAAACCAAAATATTAAACTCACAATGATTCGCAAAAGCAAAACAAAAATTGGAGATAATAGAAACAAGGTAGATGATTTTTTCATATTGAGGGATAATGATAATAAAATTTATATAAAGCAGATGGATGAATAAATTTATTTTTTAGATTTTTTGGTTGAAGGTTTTTTGGTTTTAGTATTTTTAGTTTTAGGTTTGGGAGATTCTAATTCCTTTGTCTGTTTGGATTTGGGATTAGCTTTGGTAGAAATGATTGCTAAGCAATCATTCAAATCTAGGTCTGTGGCGTCTTTGGATCATTTGGGTATCCTATAATTATTTCAATCGTATTTGATATATGGACCATATTGTCAGTTCAAAACTTCTATAGTTTTGGACTCATGAGAAAAAGTATTTATATATTTTTGTTTATCAGATTGAATTTTTTTGTCTATAAATTCTTTTGCAAGATCTATTGTAATAGTAAATGCGTCCAATCAAGAATCTTTAGGTATAGAAACAAAAGTATCTCAGTATTTGATATATGGTCAGAACCTGCCTATTCAAGCAAGGACCTTTTGTGTATTGTATACTCACAAATCTCTAGGTAGAGTAAAAGTTTGCAAAGCTTCAGCAATGGTAATCGTTTCTATAGTTTTGCCTGCTGGCATAGGAGCAAATTTTGGTTTAACTTCATCTGAAGTTTCTCATATTTGCAACATTGGACCAAATCTACCTATTCTGGCTATTATTTTTTTACCAGTTTGAGGATCTATTCCAATTTCTTTGTCAGAATTAACTCTATCTGTTTTGCCAGTTTGAGATATTTGATCGTGGAATGGTCAATAAAAATCTCATATCATATCTGTCCGTTTGATCTTTCATTCTGCTATACTATCAAACTCTTCTTCTACCTTGGCAGTAAAATTATAGTCCATAATACCTTGAAAATGCTCTGCCAAAAAATCTGTAACTACCATTCATATATCGGTAGGGAATAATTTATTTTTTTCTACTCATGTATTTTGTTCTTTTGTTGTGGAAATAACTTTGGAATCTTGGAGTATAAACTCTAGATATTCTCTTTTTTCTCATGTTCTATCTTCTTTGACTACATATCATCTTTTTTGTACTGTAGAAATTGTGGGAGCATAAGTAGATGGACGTCATATACCGAGCTCTTCCAATTTTTTTACAAGTGATGCTTCTGTATATCTAGGTGGATGATTCTTGAATCTTTGGGTAGCTACGATTTGGATCGATTTCAAAACTTCTCATTTGATCAATTTAGGTAACATTCATTTGGTCTCTTCATCATCATCATCACGAGATTCAAAATAAACTTTGAGGAATCAATCAAATTTGACTACTTCTCAAGTAGCTATAAATTTATTTTTGTTGGATGAAATATCTATAGTAGCCTTGGTTTTTTCTATTATAGCTGGAGACATTTGAGACGCTATAGTCCTTTTCCATATCAGATCATATAGTTTTTTTTCTGAAGAATCAGATCATGCATAGGGATTGTCCATATGAGTTGGTCTAATACATTCATGAGCCTCTTGAGATCATTTGGTTTTGGTTTTGTAATTTGTGGGATTGGAATACTTATCTCCATATAATTTTTTGATTTCTTTTTGAGCAGATGATATGGCACTTTGTGAAATATTTAATGAATCTGTTCTCATATATGTAATATGTCAGGCTTCATATAATTTTTGAGCTATCTGCATAGTCCTAGCTACAGAAAATCCTAGCTTGCGAGAAGCTTCTTGTTGTAGAGTAGATGTAGTAAATGGAGCTGATGGAGTTTTTTTACCAGGTTTGATTTGAATGTCAGATATTTGGAATGTCGAAGAGCGTATGTCATTCAAAAAATTTTGTGCACTTTGGGCATCTGGGAGATCTTTGGATAATTCTGCTTTGAATTGCTTTTTTTCGTTTCATATAAAATCTCATATGACTTTGAAAAAAGATTCTGATTGGAATTTTTGTATTTCTCTTTCTCTCTCTACTATCAATTTGACCGCTACAGATTGTACTCTACCAGCAGATAATCATCTTTTGATTTTTTGTCGTAGGACTGGAGATAACTCGTATCACACCAAACGATCCAATACCCTTCTAGCTTGTTGAGCATCTACAAGATTCATATCTATGGTCCTAGGATTTTGTATTGCTTTATCTATAGCCTCTTTGGTGATCTCATGAAATGCTATCCTGGCGGTTTTAGAAATATCTAGTCAAAGTTGGGTAGCTACGTGTCGTCATATTGCTTCTCATTCACGATCCTCATCAGTTGCGATCCAAACTTTTTTGACTTTGGATGCTATGGATTTTAGCTCTTTGAGTGTTTTGAGTTTTTCTGGCGTAACTATGTATTTGGGATGAAAATTGTTTTGGATATCTATGGCCATTTCTTTGGTGGGTAGATCCACTATATGTCACATGGAAGCTTTGACTTCGTATCCATCTCAAAGAAACTTTTTGATGGTTTGCGACTTAGCAGGAGACTCTACTATAACTAAATTATCCATAATAAACGTAAAAATTTAAAAATTTGGAAGTATGAAAATAGGACAGTGGAAAAGGTTTATGTTTTTTTGTTTTTATAAAAGGCTGTATAAATTTCAATCTTAAATTAACACAGGTACTAACTGATAAAATTAAGTTGTAACTTTCTATTGACATTTGTATTGATATTGATAGAAGTCCCCCGCAAAAAAGATAATCAGATTTTTGCATTTTAGATAGTTTATGATTATAATTGTAATGATTTTGTATTACAATATTTAGCCTCTTAAATTATTATATATGAACGCTCCTAGAAAAAATAACAACTCCCAAAAATCATCATCCAGAAATCCTATGGTTTCTAGTATGATATTATCTATTTTGGATACTTTAAAAAGTAAACCTGAAAATAAAAATAAAGATGAATTTCAAATATTGAAGGAATTTTTGGATGATTATAGAATAGACTGAGACAAATGACTTTTGGAAGAATTGAGCAAACAATGAAATATAAGTTTTGATATGATCAAAGATGATGGTTTTGATATAGGACAAATTATAGGAGATGATAGAAATACCTCAGCTAGTACACTACATAATCTTTTGAATAGCAATCAAATGTGAGAACTAGGAAAAGATATAGAAAAAGTTGTAATAGATAAATTATTGGAAGAAATAAAATCCAAAATTCCAAGCGCACTAAAATCTAGTTTTGAACAAGAGACCAACAATACCAAAACTTTGTGAGACTTGAAAAGAAATATTTGGAATTTTATAGAATACTGAAATGGATGAAAAGCTATAAATCAAAATCTGGAAGAAGAAATCAAATCGATAATGATCAGTAATCAAAATATTGTAAGTGGTTTGTCGCAAGATGGGAAGATATGAGCCAATGATATTGCTTGAAATTATAAAAATTGGAATGTAAATCATAAAAAAAAATTTGATAAAATAATCACTCAAGAATATTTGGATGGCATCAAGAAAAGCGCGAATTATATGGAAAAAAATCTGAATATGCTAAAGGATACGTTTACAAGTTTCGTGCCCAATATGTGATGGATAATAGACAAATATCCTCGAAATAAAAATGAAATAGACCCAGAAATATTACAAAAAATCGATGATGCTCAAGAGAGTTGAGACAAAGAAACCTCTGATAAATTATCATTTTATGCTTATATAGAGCTTGTGCAAAATAAGAATAAAAATTTGTGAGATATGCTCAGTAAATTATTTCAGAATAAATTTGATTTTTGTAAGCTAGATAAAAAAGAGCAGAATGAACTAGTAAAAGAAATGATTGATGGAAGGCTAGAAGAATTAAAAAAAGCATGAATAGAATGATTGCTAGAAGTAAATCAGACTGATTTTGATAAATTTGTAAAAGATATTTTTGATTTAAATCAAAATGAAATAACAATTCCATCTGCTTGATGAGATATCAAACTATGAGTAAGTAAAAAAATGATATGAGGAGAAAACCCAAGCTTAGTTGATTTGTCAAATCGATACGATCCAAAATTACCTATAGAATTGGATATAAAAATATTGGATGAAAACAAAGATATCATAAATAATACTGCATTGAAATATTTATTTGCAAGTGAAATATCTGATGATGGCGAATCTATAAGATTAGATTGAAATAATATCGGTAAATTAATTTTATTGTATGCTGTATGAGAGGCTTCTTTTGACAAAAAAGATATGAGCAAGGAAAACATAGAAAAATTAGAAAAATTATTGGAACAAGTAGATCAAAAAAACACTATAGATAAAATAGATAATGAAAATAAAGAAGATATAGAGAAATGAGATAATTGAAATCAAAATAAAGAAGATATAGAAGAATCTAAAGAAAAATCTAAAAAGGAATTTTTGGATTCATGGAAAAACATCAAGTGATACGAATTTGTAGAAGATAAGATCAATTTTGGATTCAAAGAGGGTACAAGATTGCGAGTAAGACTCTGAAATACTGAACTACCTCCAGCAGATATATGATGAGATATGCGAATGCAATTGGAAATAAAACATGTAGGAGACAAAGATTTTAAAGTAAAGCTAACATGATGAGAAAAAGCTGCTACATGATTTGAATGAAAAGAAATTACTTATCCTAGAACCAAAGAAGCTATTGAAAACTTATCAAGTGCTTGTTCTGGAGATATATATAAATTACCACCACCAAACGAATGGGGCAAATCTTTGGATAATGTAAAAAATGGTAATTTGATAAATATAAAAGATGGAGTATGAGTTTTTGATGAAATCAAATATGAAAACTGAAAATTTATTTCAAATATAGAAAAGGACGATCAAAATAATTGAAAAGAAATAAGTTATTTTGGAACTGATGAAAGAGTATATGAATATTCAAAAGATGAAAAATGAGGTGAGGATATGAAAGAAAATACCGCGCCTGTATTTTATAAAATAACTCATAATAACTGAAAAATTACTGTAGAATATCAAAACTATAAACGTGAAATGGATTATAATAATTTTATAATATTTGTTTCCACAAAAAAACTTAAACCGGCAACCAAAGAACATGCCGAAGAAACTAAAAAAAATCATGATAATGACGCAAAGGCAAATTTATGAAAAAAATGACGACAATTTTTCGGTGTAAGCAATATAATCTCATCTATAAAATGAATGTGAAAAAAAGTAAATGAAGCTGTCAAAAAATATGGAGAAGAAAAAACTGAAAAATTTAATGATTTTTTGGTTGGAGATGTGGGAATATTTCAAAAATTAACTAGTATAACTTCTTGGATCCCTTGAGTATGAGAAGCAATTCAATGAGTGCAACTTGATTATTACAATGAAAGAGATGCAAAAGTACGGAAAAAAATAGAAAAATGGATCAAAATTTTTGAATGAGATCCAGATTTTGGTACAACATTTAAAACTGATTGATATCTGAGTCCGTTCTTGGGAGGAACGAGTTTGAAAGATATGGTAATAAATTCCAAAATGCCCAAAGATAAACACATAGCAGCTGCTACTTTGATAGCTATGATAAGCAAATGAAAATCTCCATATCGTGATCTAGAATGATACAAAATGAAATGAATGTGGATAAAATTATTACTCGGAGAATGACATCAAAAAAGATTTATGGAACACCAAAAAGAGCTTGTAAGAGAAATAGAAAATACCAAATGACTTTATGGGTCTGGATATGATGCTCAGATGACAAATGATTTGGTCAAAGCTGAAATGACATATCTGATAAATAATATTGGATGAAGAGCTACTTGACAACGTTTTGGTCAAATAGTAGGTGATGATGATCCCAAGCTTATGTGGTCTGATAAGTTTGCTGGAGAGTTGGATTCTAAATATAGTGAGCGAGTATGAAATAGCAAAGTAGAAGAAGAATATAACAAAATAAAACAAGTCACAAACTTTACATTTGCTCTCAATGAATTTAAAAGATTTGCATGATCTGGTAGGACTCCAACAGCTTTTGCTTTTCTGAAAAAAATGGCTGTATTGGCCAAATCTCCTAGTCAAATAAATATGCTAAAAAGATCTATAGTATGAGGAATGCTCAGTTGATTGTTTTTGAATTTTGCAGATAAAGACACTAAATGACGACTACAAGATATCTGTAGGTCTATGTGATTTAGTCCATGACTTTTGGTGACAAGATATGAACAAAAAGAAAAAATGTCATATATTTTGGACTATATAAGTAATGGAGATTTTTCAAAGTCCGTAGTATATAATCCCAATAATTATGGTATAGCAAGCCAAACACCTATAAAATATAATTTGTTTTTTGGAAGACCTGGAGATAATAAATTTGAAAGTCGACGAAACAAAATGAATGAGAATATGGTTAGTAATGGTAAAGGCGTTGAAGACTTTTTCAAAGAATTACCTGTAAAAGAAGATTATAAATGAAAAAAAATTTCTGATGATCCTATACTATCTGAATTAAAATGATTGTCTTTGGAGTCTCAGGTAGAAACTACAGACAAAGATGTAAATACAAATTCAAAGGTAATTACAGACTCCCCACTTACTCAAACAAAATGATTTGTACAACGTAATATGTTGAATTACAAGAATTGAAGTTTTGATTGAGAAGTAGACCAAGTACAAGCGGCTGAAGATTTTTGGAATGGAGTGAATAAAAAATTATCTAGTGGGGTTGGATCTAAAAAAGAATTGGAAGATATTTCAAAAATATTTTTTAATCGATTTGATCGTGAATTTGACGGTAATACAAAACAAGACTTAATCAAAAGAATATCAACTATTAAAAAATATAAATGAATTATTGATAATTGAAAATCAGAAAGATTTAGGAGAGATGAAGCATGAAGAGAAGTGTCTATATGAGAAATCAAACAATCTGACTTAAAGGAAATTATGTGGTTTAATATAACATGACAAATTTTGTCAGAAAAACAAACTTCAGCGCCTGATGCATTAAAAGGTGCTTTAGATTGATTTGGAGAATTGTTTTGGAAAAATTTAAATCTTATTGATAACGAATTTATTGGTAATGTATTTGGTAAGGATTATGTAAACTTCTTTGATGAAAAGCAATCTTATGAATTAGTTCCATCCGAATATTTTAGAACATTGAGATCTAGAACGAGTACAGATGTGAATGATAAAAAAGAAAAAGAATTATGGACAGCTTTTAGGGACTCATCTAAATGAATATACATAAATACATGGATTTTATCTATGGAAGATAAATTAAAAAGAAACTGATCTCTACCCCCATCTGTCGAGTTTGACAACAATCCAATGAGAAATCAGATCTACTGAAGATAAAAAATTTATCAAATATTAAAACAAAAAATGCTTATACAAAATCTAAATAACCATCTCAAAAAACATGCGAAAATCGCATACAAAAAAATCAAAAGACTCAGAAAAAAAAGATCTAATCTGAATATTTTTTTGACTACTGCAGCTGTAGTAATGATATGGAGATGAGTTTGGGAACTATTGGATCTTTATCTATTGCCAAATCATCATGTTTTGAGCCTAGTAATATGAATGATAATATGAATATTTTTGCTTTTTGTAGATGATGAAAGATTGGATGAACTATGAGAAAAAACAAAAAGTGAAGAAGAAATAAAACTATAATCGTTTTGTCATTACAATAATTTTTACTATCATTTCGAATGGGACACCCATAAGTCCTTGGGTAATGAGGAATCTATTTGCGTCTTTTAAAAAAAGCGATTTCTCGATTCACTTTGCTCACTCGAAATGACAAAGTAAAACCAAGATAAAAAGACTTAAATGATAGTAAAAGATATTATTGTTGGATGAAATGAGGAAAGGCTTGAATACTTTTTTTGGGAATTTGATAAGATTGGACAACAATGTCTGCCATAAATTGAGATGGAGTAAGATGTTTAAAGTCAGGATTTTTGAATTGTTTTTGGATAAGATATGCAGAAAAATATTTGAAAATTATAGCCAAGATTTTGATAGGATTGTAAGTGTTGGCAGATTTTATGTAATTTTTGAGAGTCAAAGGAGTAAGTATCTGATCTACAAAATTTAATTGATGTGGAAATGGATGAAAGTATCCAAAATCATGATACATTACAAATTTTTTTCATTTAAAATTTTTGCTAGCCAAAATTCATAGTCGTCATATCCATCTAAGCGTGCTATGATATCGTATAATATCTGGTTTAAATTTTTTGATTTGCATAAAAATTTGGATCATACTTGCAAAATTGATTAAGGCTCGTCATATACCAAAATATTTTGTCAATTTGGCAAAAGATCACTTGCTAATATCGTGGCCAAAAATTTTGACTTGATATCATTGAGATTGCAAAATTTGGGATGAATCGTGTATATATGTCTCTATTCATCCGACCTTGGTTTTGAAATCGCTTATCATAAGTATCTTTTGGGGGCTACCAAAAATTTTGGTAAAATTTTGAAACCAATGTTGAGTCGTATATTGCAATGCTATATTTTGCAAAGTCTCACAATTTAATTGTGGTGGATTGGTGATAATTTGTGATATCATATTGTATAATTTCCATGCAGTATCTATTCACTGAATATTATTTAGATCAAATGGGGGTAAGATAAATTGTGATAATCATCATTTAGCATATCATATGACCGGTAATCATCGTGCCAAAGAATTGAGTGCTGATAGACCAAAGGTTTCTAGAAAATTTGATGGCATCAAAAGATACTGGACCTTGGGCAAATATTGTTTGATATAATCCAAGCTTTGTCGTCCAAAAAAATGTATTGTAGGATATTTTTGGGTGAGAGATATAAGCCTAGATTCTAGAGCTCACTTACCAAATATATAAATATCAAATGGGAATCTCTGACTCTGATTTCATCGCAACTGTATCATATCCAAAATAGAATCGAATCATTTTTCACTTTCTAATCTACCATAGAATAAAAATCAAATTTTGGGCATTTAATAATGTCGTATAAAGTTGTAAAAAATAGAAAAAAATAGTATAAAATTGAACAAATAAATTATTTCTTTTTTAGATACTGTATAAGATTATATATTTTTACACTTAATGTTATAGATTTATTTATAAATTCTTTTGCTTGGACTTCATTTATATAAGCAAACTCTTTTGCCAATATTACCATATTCCTAATTTCTCAACAAGATCACTTTGCAATTGATAGATATTTTATAAATTCTTGATTGTATCATCTTTCATTTCACTCAGCAATATTATTTGATATTGAAATACTAGCCCTCATTATCTGGTCTTGAAAACTATAGTTTTTAAAATTTTTACTATAAAAAATATATGCTAATTTTTTTGTCAATTCAATTGCCAACTTTCGTATTTCTAAACTTTCAAAATTTCATGGTTTCATATAGATATATTTTACTATAAAATTTATACTAATTTATACAACTTTATACTAATTTATACAATCTTTTTGCTAGTATTTTTGTCTTTCCATGCTTCGATTTTTTTTGTATGTCAACTTAGAAGTATTTGAGGAACTTTGAGTCAAAGTACATTTTCTGGTCTAGTATAATGAGGATGTTCCAAATTTTGCATATTTTGGCTTGGGCTATAACTTTCATTTTGTCGACTCTCCGACTCCTTGATGACTCATGGGACAAGTCTAGTAATAGCTTCGATCATTGTCATAGTAGGCAACTCTCATCATAGAGTAATAAATTGTCAGATTGAAATTTTTTGAAACTTGGTCTTATATTTTTTTTTCATGTACTGTTCCCAGCGATAATCTATACCTTCATATCTTCAACATACAAAAATCAAATTCTGAACTTTGCAAAATTTATGTGCAGATTGTTGAGTAAAAATATCTTTTGATGGACTAGGAAATATTATTTTGAAATTATTTTTTGTGGAAGACTTGTTTATTTTTTTGATTATGCTTTCAACCGCATCTACTATTGGCTGGGCTTTTAGTAGCATACCTGCTCATCCTCAATAAATTGTATCATCTACTTGTTTGTGTTTATCTTTGCAAAAATCTCTAGGATTGACAAAATTGAAGCTTAGAATTTTTTTTTCTTGAGCTTTTGCGATTAGTGAAGTAGAAATAAAACTATCGAATATCTGTGGAAAAATAGAAACAATATGAATTTGCATAATGTTGTTTAAAATGGTATAAAGTAGTATAAATGTTGTACAAGTTTTCTGCAATTTTATACAATTTTTTACAAAGTACTAGCCTCATCATCCAGTAAATAAAAATTGTAAGAGCCTAATAAAAGCATAAGATCATGTGACAAACAATAATCATATCAAAGATCATGTAATTCATTTTTTGGCTTTGGCAGCCAATGCTCAATTTGCACCAGCAAAGACAAATAGTAGTCATGATATTACCAAAACAATAGTAATTGCCGTACCTACAAAAAATGTAGCTGACAATATAATGTCTTGGATAAAAATAGTCGGGTTGGATCTATCGTCTCTATCCAAAGACTGCCTAATTCAAATTGCTTCATATATATAAAATTTACACTGTCAATTTATGAGACAGTCTGGATCCATTTCTATTCACATCTTACCTCCTGATTCACCCTGTCAATAACCAAATCAAGCAAATAAAAAAACAAACAACATAGACAATATTAGATATTTTTTCATGATTTATTATTTGAGTTAAAATCAAATTGGATATTACAATTATTTGTAAAATTTTCAACAAGAAATACAAAAAAATACTAATTTAAAAACGTTGAAACTCAAGATACAATAAATATATTGTTTGTAAGTTTATAAAATAAAAATATATAATGCTCAAAGTGCCGTTTTATACATGGACAAACTATAGTGATATAATGGGTAAGACTTTTGAACAAAATCAAAAATCTAACCGGATTGATTTGTCAGAATTTTTTGAAACATTAACAGAAAATTTTGTAAATAATTATGCTAGTCTAGATGTCAGGAAAATGGATGAATATTTCCAAAATAAATCATTAAATCAAAACATATCTTTTGGATGATCAAATAAAAAATTACAAGAAGTGATAGTTGCTATCAAACTTTTGATGCCAACATTATGGGCATGTGAATATTTTCTACGGAATTGTAAAAACTGAACTCATACATGAATAGATATCATACTACCCAAAGATACCCCTATTCCAAGTTTTGGTGATGGTGTAGTCACTAGGATTAAAAAGCGAGATGGAATTAAAAAAGATGAATGAAACTGTGTAGTCATACAGACTGGAGATAAGCGATACTCTTACAAACATTTAGAAAAAATAAATGTAAAACACTGAGATAAAATAACAAAATGAGATATCATATGAACGTGCTGATCTACATGACAATCTACACAATATCATTTACATTTCCAGATAGATGCTCCTATATCTCCGTTCAATCCCTATCGAAGCAATCAATTGCAAAGTGTATTAAAAAACACATTAGACCCACTTCCCTTTTTGAGAAATATATTTTGGTACACCAAAGTATTTGTAGATATGCCATTAAATACTGAACACAAAAATGCTATAGAATCACTTTTTGCAGCTGGAATAATCAAATGAAGTAATAACAAAATTATGCCAGATGATAATCTGCCTAGACGACAAGCAGCGATAGTATTTGATAGATTGGCCAAAAAATATAATCTATATAGCCAACTACCAGTAATCAATCCTATGTTTAATCCATACCAAGACACATCATGAATGAGCGAAGAAGTATTGGAAGCTTTGAGATGATTACAAAAATATGGAGTGATGGTTTGAAATCAATGAAACATTGAGCCTCAAAGAGAAGTAAAATGAGAAGAATGGATAGCTATATTGGGGAGGTTATTATTGGGTTTAAAAAATGATGAAAGCGCTATGTGGTACAAAAGTTATGTAAAATTTTTTGAAGATAAAAATTTTATAATGAAGAACTGGTTTTATCTATGAAGAAATATAGTTAGAAAAGATGCATTTTTGGTACTTTATAGAGTCCTGAAATCTAAGAATCTTATAAACTAATTACTGCAAGATAGTAAAATATGTAAATATAATTATTCAAAGATGTTACAATGTTACATCGTCACAATGTTGCATTGAAACATTTAAACATTTAAACATTTAAACATTTTCATGCAACTACTCAAAGACAAGATAAGAAAAAAAATGTCAGAAAAGCATCTAGGCAAAAATGTAATAGGCGCTGTGGTTTTTAATGTAGTCAAACGTGATTTAAAAACTAATTTTCCTAGCAAAAATATTGAAGATATAGTAATTGGATATGTCAGATTTAATAAGCTTTTTGTCAAAACAAATGATCAACAACTCAAAATATTTATTTTCAAAAAAAAGCAAGAGATGCTAAGCAAGGCCAACGAATCTCTTGCCAAATTGGGTTATAAAACCAAATTGATAGAAATATTTTTTAAATAAATTAATCCATATTTTCTAGATACTCTTCTTCAAACTCAGCATATATCTCCATAAGTTTTTCGTGATAGTCTGGTATGGTAGATTCTAAATATTCATTCAATTCTACTGTCTTATTTTCATCCAAAAGACTAGTAACAGTATCTTGTTGTTCTTGGTTGAGCTCTTTATAGATAGACATTGCCACTCTTTCTTGAAGTATTGGTCTGAGATCTTCTTTGAGCAAATCCAAATTATCATCTGCAGTAAATCATGCTTCTAGTAGCAACTCGTCTAAGAATTGTTCTTGGAAATTTTGTGTGTTGTCTATCATTTTATGTTTTTATTTAATAAAGTTTATGCTGCAGCAGATTTTACGTCCTCATCTAGTAGATTTGGATATGCTGATTGAAGCTCAGGCTTAAGTATTCAATCTTTTAACAATCCAGGATGGAAGTATTTTTTCATCTCTTGAGTAATTACTAATTGTTCACCATTTATCAAGGCTTTTGTGAATTTGTATTCATCGGAAAAATTCTTAACTGATGGTTGACTTTCATAATCCATTATACACATAATTAATTTCAACATTTCTGGTCTCTTGTAGGAAATTTCGGATAATCATTTAATTGTTTTTCAATTTATTAATTCATTAATATTTCTCAAATAATTATTTTTTTTGTCATCATCTCTTGTACGATTTAATATTGCTTTTGCAAATGTATCAAATGGTATATCGAATTTTTTTTGCAATAAAGATATTACTTCTTTTTCTCTTGGATATCATCTTGATTTATATGTTTCTGGTAATATATCTTTTCATATTTCATCTGCAAGCATTTGAGTAACTGCCTCATTCATCGCTGTTCAATATACAAAGAAATTATTTCATTTCAATCTTCTAATAATTTTTAGTCATATGCGACGAACTATAAATGTTTCTTTTTCTCTATTTTGTTTTTCAAATTCTGATTTTGATTTATCTTTTAATTCGTAGAAATGATGATAATTGTTTACTCAAGAATCATGCATTAATTCGTGTATTATAATATCTTTAAATGTTGATTCTTGTAATTTTTCATCTGTAGATACCATGTGTATAGCATCGTTATTTATTAGTATATGTCAGTTATCGGTATAACAAACTCATCATATTATTTTTCATTTTTGATTTACTCTTGGTTTTTGATAAGCCCAAAATTCATATCAACTCATAATATGAATTTTATCTTTTGATGGTAGCGTGTTTTCTAGATCTTTTACTCAATATTTTTTAAAAGCCTTTTTGATAGTATTATATATTTCGTCTATATATCAATTATATTTTTTTTCTTGTTCTTCTTGTATGTATTCTCTTTCTGTGATTATGATTCATTTTATTATTTCTATTGCTTCTTGTCTTTTTCATTGTGCAAGTAAATTTTCTGCTTGAGTAGAATCATTTTGATATTTAGGATCCTTATATAATGGTATATTGGGATTATCTATAACTTCTGTTGCTATCTCATCTAAAGTTCTTTCTCAAAATTTATTTGGATATTCAGGAGCAAAATTTTCTATATCTTTATAAACCTTATCTATTTTTTCTTTTCTAGTTGAGACTCAAACTTTCTTTTTTGATAAGTCTTGAACTGGTTTAATTTCTCATGTTTTAGGATCTTTTTTTATTCATGGATCATCCGGCTCTTGATTTGGTTTTTCTTTATTTTTATCCCAAAAATCATCTCGATATTTTTTCTTATCTATAATTTCTTCTCTTTTTTTTGGGCTGTTTGGATTTTTTATTTTTTCTTCTTTGTCTTTTTCTGGTGTTTTGAGTTCATTTGGTTTTTTATCTTCTCATGTTAATCTATCTTTGAATGTATTGAAAAATACTGGGAATTGTAAAAATCTTCATCGAGATCTTTCTGCTATTCATGGTATTTCTGGCGTATCTACGACAAAATTTGCATTTATTGCTCTCTCAGAGGCGTCTTTGATAGATTGTCAGACGATATCCATAGTACTATCATAATTTAGATTGAGTATAATATCGCTTCTACCAGAATCAGCAACTGATTTGGCCATCTGTTCTACAGCTTCTGCACACCTCATACCATGCAAATAGTCATTCATAAAATTACTAGTATCTCGACTAGATTGCCATGGTTGTGATTTTACATGATCAATGATAGCATCTTTGGTGGCAGTATCCAGATTTAATGCATTTATATTAGTTATTACATTATTAATTTTGGATTGATATACAGCTTCTGTGAGTCTTCATGGTATTACAGCAGTTGCATCTGTTCATGCACCGTAGTTTATAGTAATTGTAGAACCATCTATTACACTAGAATCGCCAAGTATATTTGATCATGTGTTGTATAAATCGTTTCTAGTAGCAGTATCTAATAATTCAGCTTTTCATAAGTCAAATGTATCTGTAGTATTGTTTGTAAAATTTGTAGCAGCTACTCAATCTACTGCTTTGTCTGAGAATAATCATGATCATGTAATTCGTTGCATACCGATAGACATTCATGCTGATAATGCTGCTGTGGATATACCATATTTGGCTACTAGTATTCTTCTTTCTTTTTTGAAACTTTTGAACGATTGGTCATAATCTGTTTTGAGTGTATCTTTCAATGCTGATATTTCTGGTTTTTGGCGGAAAGTATTTAAATCTGTTCATAATCTATTTAATCATAGAAGAATTGATTTTTCTAATTTATTGAAGTCTGATTCTATTTTTTCCTTGTCTTGTGATGCTAAGAAATTGTGTCATATCTCTCTATAATAATCCAAACGAGCAAGTCATGCAATCAAACTTTCTTCTAATTTAGAATTATCTATTCAATTGAGTTTGGATGCTTGTGACATAATAGATTGTGTGATTGTATCTGTAACTTGAAGATCTTGTTGTGTAGCTTCATTATATAATTTTAGCTGTCTGCCAGCTTTGTAAACTTTTCGTTTTTGTTTGAATCATTTTTGATTATATCGCTTCTCTCAACTTGTCAAAGCTTTTAGAGCTTCTATCCTTTCTTTTTCTGCCTTATTATCTGTAACCATATTTTTTTCATGAGTATTTTGTTCTTTGGTATAATGAGTTCGTTTTTTGAGAGCATTGAGTCATCATATAGATCAGGCACTTACTCATGTGGTGATAGCTGCAGCTGCTACTGTACTTAATCATCATGTAAATATTCAAGTACCTATAGATATTCATACAAATCATGCTGTCTGAGCCCATCGTGGAAGTTTATCTAGAGCCTTTCAAACTTTGTATCATATTCATTTTTGGCGATCTTTGTTGTCGATTTGGTATGCTGATTTTCATCAAGTAACTATATCCAAATTTATTTTTAGATTTGTAACTTGCATTTTCATACTCGCTTTTTGGTGTTTGAGATACTTTATTAATTTTTCTTTTGCTCATGGAGTATTATTCAAAAACTCTTGATAATCTCACATAAATTCTGGAGTCTTTTGAAACTTATTTATATAATCTTGTATTGATTTGTTTATATTGTCTATATGTACGTTGTTTGAATCTCAAACGTATGCATTAAATTCAGAATTTATTGAATTTATCAAATCAAAATTAGTTTTTTGTAAATTTAATTTTGCAAGAATGTTTGTTCATAGATATTTGATATCTTTTTGTCATTCTAGAGCTTTTCAAAGCACCGTTGTGTTGTCTGTGGTAATTTTGTTAAATTCATCTTTGAATGAATTTTCGTCTATATTTCATTCTAAATATTTTTTACAAAGTTCATTTACTTTGGGATCATCTACTTTTTCTACTACAGAATTTATTGAATCCAATTTATACTCATTTTTTTCTAATTCATGACGGTCTGCTGCGTTTATTGTTTTATCATCCAATGAATTATCTCCAGAAAATGCTTTTCAAGAAAGTTTTTCCATTTTCTCTTTGATCATTCTTTTTCTTTTTGCTCATCTAGATAAGAATAGATAAGCTCTTTTGGCTACATTCCATTTTCAAGTATTTTTGTATTCATCTCTGAGCTCTTCTTCTGTTTCTAGCGATACTCTTTCTCTATGTACATCTGTTCACATATCTGATATGACGGCACTTAGATCTAGATCTTTGTATTCTGGCTTATCATCTTCATCATATTTTGGATCTGGCTCTGGTTCAGGTGGAATTGGTTTAGGGATATCGACTTCGTCAAAATTTATAAAATCTCGCAGAGATTTATTTTTTATATAACTAATATAACTTTTATTTCAGTTTTCTATTATATAATGATCCTTGTCTATCAAAGATTTTAATTTATCATCAGTACAAACAATACACTTAAATCACTCGTCATCTATTTTTTCTAATTTTGCTATCTGAGAAGATCATTTGATCAATATCAAAGTTCATCATATTCTCAAATTTTCTTCAACTTTCTTTTTCATATTTTTCTTGTAATTTATATCTTTATTATCTAGGTCCCAAGTAATTTCATTTACTTTTTCTATAGATTCTTTATTTTTCTCTTTGTCTTCATTTCAGTCTTTTTTTTGTTTATCATCATTCAATTTTTTTAGTGATTCTTTTATTTCTGCTAACTCTTTTTCTAATTTATCTAACTTTTCTTTTAATTCTTTATTTTCTTTTTTTAATTCTTCTTTTTCTGGATCTAATGATTCTTCATCTTCTTTTGGTTCTTCTTTTGTTTCCTCTCTTGGTTCTTCTTTTTCTTTTGATTCAGGAGCTCTGTTATTCTCTTCTGATTTTTCATCTATTTCACTATTTTCCTTTGGTTCTTCTTTTTGTGAGTTAATTTTTTGAACCTGTTCATCTGTAAGTTTTAGAATAAAATAATCATTATACCTTCCATTTTTTTTGGATAATAAGCTTATCTTACCTTTGTATTGATCTAATTTATTTAGTTCTCAATATGCAATACTGGATTCATCTTTAGCTGATTTATTTCAATAAAACTGGTCACTATATTTAAATTCTATCATATTATTTGTATCCAATATTATTCTTTCTGCTAATATTGAATTTAATTCATCTAATCTCTTTTCATAATCATGTGGCCTTTTATCCAATAGCTCTTTATATTGTCATAAGATATCAGGATATTTAGTCAGATTTATATTAAATTTTTTATTTTCTGTAAGTGTTATTTCTCAGTCAGGATATCATTTTCAATTTTCTCGTTTATTTTTTGAAATCTCTTCTGCCAATTGATTTCTATCTATAATTTTATTATCCAAATCTAAAATATCCAAAAGATCAGCACTCGTAGTTTTTGCAATAGATTTGGATTTGGTAATTTTAAATTTTCCTTTCTCTAAATTTGAAGGAGAATTGGAAGGATTAGTCATTTCATTTTCTTATAAATAAAAGCTTAAAGTAATTGTAAAGATTTTTTTTGAATTTGTCAAATTTTGATATAACAAATTTTCCTTTATTTATATTTGACATTTAAATTAAAATAATTATAGTATATAGTATATTTTAAATATAACTGATTTTAAAATGCCATTAGCTCTAGATAAACGCTTATGAAATACAATTTGACTTCCCGTTAGGACAGCATGAACCATCATATATTGATGAATGGATATTTTGAATACTGCCGTAACATTACCCAAACAAGCTTTGGAAATTGTTTCAAATACGACCGGACAGATAAAAGATGTTTTTTCAAATGCTTGGAATACGTGAAAACGATACAATAAATTTGTCAATGTTCCATTGAGTCCTTTTGTAGCTACTGGAACTGCTATAGAATGAGCAGTTAGAGCCGTAGTCAATCCTACTTGGAATGCATTTACTCATACAAGAGATGTAGCTGGAAATGTTTTGGTAAATACTTGAAACTCTATCAAATGGACAGCATCAGATAAGCCAGTTTCAGATTTTAAATACGAACATTTAAAAACTAATCCAATATGAACCAAAAATTATATTTCCAAACGACAATGGTTTTCTAGTTGAGCCAAAAAAACTACTGATGCAAAAGAAGAAAAAAAACCTGAAGCTAAAAAAGACGATAAACCTAAAGATGAAAGTAAATGAGTTGATGAAGAATCCAAATCAAGGATTAGCAAACTAGAGGAATCCAACAATAAAATAATGTCTATATTACAAAAAATGCAAGATCAACAAGCAGAAACCAATAAACAAATTTTTGCTCTTTTAAAGGATAAAGAACAAAGAGATTCAGCTAAAACTGTTAAATGAAATTTTGAAAAATGAAATAACGTACCTTGAAAAAACCCTTGAAAAAATATTCCAATAAACAATAAAAATGCCGCTGATGATGATCAAGATATACCAATAGCAGCTTAAATAAATTATATATTATCAAAAAACTACACATCAAAAGGTGTAGTTTTTTTATTTTTATTTTATTTTTATTGCATCATTTTTTGTCTAATAATACTTTTTTCTATCTCGCTATCTGTCATACTGACTGCCTTGAGATAATATTGCTTGGAGAGTTGTGTATCTTTTTGGGATAGATAATAATCTCATAAGGCATGGAAAATATATGATTGTGGATAGCGGTCAGACAGATAGAGCAACTTATCCAATGCAGCATTCCAGTTTTTGTTGGCGATATCTTGTCAAGCTTGGCCATAGATACAAATATCATCATCTGTAGAATCAAATATTTCATAACATTTGGTCAAAAAACTTGTAGCTAGTTGTGGGTTTTGATTATATTTGGCAAAAACTTCTTGATTTTTGAAAGGTAGGAAAAAGAAATTATAAAAGAATGTATAAAAATCAGATTTTTGCAAATTATCTTGTCATAGAATCGATTGTCGTATACGTATCAATCTATCTGTATCGTTTCATGCTATATAATTTAATATGAGATATCTATACACATCAGTCTGATATATATTGCTTTTGACTTGTGATATATAGAGTACAGATTGTTCATATTTTTGATTTCGATAATAAGCTATTCATATCATAAATTTGTAATTTTCTTCTTTGGATGGATTGATATCTATCAATTTAAAAAAATAATCTATAGCCACATCTCGATCGTTGGTCAAAAAATGTGAATATGCAAGTAATTGATATGGCAATATATATGATTCATTTTGGAGAGCAATACTCAGGGCGATTTTTTTGGATATAGAGAAATGTCAGTTTTTGAGCATAGATAGAGCAATCAATCCATCTTTGTAATATGATGGAATATCAGATTTGAAATAAGAATTATTTAAGGTGTCTTTGTATGAACTGATAAAATAAGAATAACGAGGACTGACTATAGTATCAAATATTTTACTTGCTCAGGCTCGGTCTTTGTTTCGTATCTTGAGCAAACCCAGATAAAAAGACATATCATCTTTGTTTAAAAATCATTGCTGATATATTTCATTCAATACCAATTCAAAATAGGTCAGATCTCTAGGATCACTAGCAGATATAGAATTGATCAATATATGCAAATATAGGTTAGCGTCTATATCTTTGGAATAATTTCAATTATTAAAATTTGTAATATAAATTTTGGCTTCTTTGAATTGATAATTATAGACTAGCTTTTCCAATAAAATATTCAACACGCTGGTATTTTGAGTTTTAGAATAAATATTTTGCAAGACGCCGATATCATCAAAATTTTTGGAAGGATCTTCTTTTTGCAGATCTTTGAGCTGTATATTATCTATATCTTGCTTGGATATACCAACATCTTGTAATTTTTGAGATATAGATGATCATGTTTGCTCGATTGATAAACGATCAAGGTCTGGATCGATAGATGTTTGATTGGAAATATTTTGAGTAGATTTGTATTGTTCATATGAACTTTGTTTAAAGTTTTCAATCTCTTGGGAAATAGTAAGATCTTGTTTGGATTTTGTAGATTCTTGATTTTGATTGGTACTGTTTGATGGAAGATATTTCTGATTATTAGACAAAATATAATCACCAAACAAAAAAACTACTCGTGAGACACACAAAGCTAGATATATTACTCTCTTTTCTTTTTGGGTCATATTGGATCGACAACTAAATTGGTTTGTATATATACTAAGACGCCATGAAAATCCGATAATTTTTGAGGATTTTCAAACGTCGAAGTTATACCGACGACTTATATAAACTTTAAGTTCGACCCCGAAAGCGTCGGGGGAAGAAATTACAGAGTCATCAGTAAAATCTGATGGAAGATTTATAAAGCAGTCGTGTATAGATTATAAACAAAATAACTCTTTGGTCAAAAAAAGATTAGTTTGATGAAAACAAGTGATTGACATTTGGAAAATTATTTGAGAGTTTATCTTGCCGTTGTAATCAAGTTATAGTCCAAAAACAAAACTTTATCTCTATTTTTTTCGGGGAGCAGACATTTGTTTTTTTCTATAAGAATTGGCAAATCTATGTGCTTCATCACGAGCCTTGATCAATATTTTGTCTGACTGATCGTAGACCATATCTATGCTCTTAATATTCATGTCTGTATCAAAATAATATATTTTTTCTCATACTTTGCCTTTTTTGCCAGATTGTCAGATTTGGGATTTTTTTCTAGCTTCTCATTTTCACAATGATACAAAATCTGTCTTTTGAAATATTTGCTGTAGTTCAGGATTGCTTTGATATATTTCACGCACTATTCATAGTTGTCATTTTCATCAATCCAATATAAATAAATTGGGCAAAAAATCTGAATTTTGGAATCTGCGTAAAATTATTTCTTTGAGCGAAGCATAATCGTTACTGTCATTCTGAATCGAAGATGAAGAATCCAGGGTTTTTTTGTTTTTAATTTTCCCTGGATCTTTCGCTTCGCTCAAGATGACTGTTGATGTGGATGATAACTTACCGATTTTGTATCTGCGATAATATTTTTTTTCTGCTAGTCATCATAAAAAACATGACAATGCTCCACTAGTCCAAGATCATCCAAAATGAGATACATCTATACATTCTATATGATATGGAAAATTTTGTAGATTGTATCTAGACTGGATTTGTGATAATAATTCATTGTTTAGATTCTCTCATTCAAAAGATGTAGCAATCACATATGAATCAAAAAATCATTCTATCAGAGTATCTATATGTTGCAAATCAGATTTGGATAGTTTGGGTATAGTTTTTTGTATTCATACAATATTTTCCAAAACTGGATCAATATCTTTGGGGCTAAGTTTGAATTCTCCACATTCGTTGCTAATGGCAGATATAATAGATGCCAAATCTGATTCATCTGTATGAAATTTGTGACGTATAATATCTACCAATTTTCATTGATGGAAGTACAACAATACATATACAAACCGATTTCAAATTTTTTTGATTTTGAATATATATCATGTAATATCTGAGTTAATCACTACTGTTTGAGTCTCAGATAGAGAATCAATATTTTTGTAAATATCTCTAAGTTTGGCTGCTCGTTCAAAATTTTGTGATTGGATTGATTGAGTAATTTGACCCAGAATTTCTTTTTGGATAGGCTTGATATCTCCACGAAAAAACGATGTGATATAGCTTATAATTTTTTTGTATTCTAGAATAGTTGATCACTCTGGTGAACTTATTGTTTTATTTAAGATTGTTTCGCTATCGCTCGCAATGACAGCAGGGACACATCGTCATTTGCAAAGTGAGAAATAGTAATCAGAGCACAATTTACCTTGTTTGAACTGGGTATTTTTGCATCATCTATATTGCAATACTTGTCTGATATATTGAAAAAATTTTTTGAGATGGATGGTATTGTGTTTGGGTCATATATATGTAGATCAGTCTGATATTTTTTTTCTGGTAATAAATATTTGAGGAAAATCTTCGTTGGTGATCTTGATATAAGCATAGGAATTGGATCATTTGAGCATATTGTTGTAGTATGGTTTATGTTTTTTGATTAGATTGTCTTCTAGATACAAAGCTTCGCTTTCGTTTTGCACTATTACAAAATCTACTGATGTTGCTAAAGCAATCATTTCTTGTTTCCATACAGATCATGGTGCAAAATATTGAGCAACCCTTTTTTGTAGATCTTTGGCTTTTCATATATACAAAATATTTCAAGATTTATCCTTGAAAAAATATACTCATGCCTGATTAGGGATATGTGAAATATTCATAATAGTTTATAATTTATAGTCCAACCATTGCAGGATAAATTTATAGTTTATAATATAGATAAAAATCTGATTATGTTTTGCAAGTGACAACAAAATTTTAGAGCCAGAATTTTGACAAATAAAAAAATATACTTAAACTATATCAGTTTATTTATGATTTTTAAAAATCAAATATGACTATCGTGCAAAATAATTTGGAAATAGAAAAAATACAAAATGAAGTAAACCAGTTTCATAAAGAATTTGAAGAACTCAAAAAAGAGACAGACCAATCCAATAAAGAACAAAAAACACAAGTGATTCAAAACAATATCATTTCGACTAAAATAAAAATCAACGATAAACTCAAAGAACTCAAAAAACTTGGAGAAGAATCACATCAACAAGAAATTGAGAAGTTGGAAGAAATGCTTGCGAGTCTGGATGGATTTGATTTTGAAATTTTTGAACTAAAAAAATCGGTAGTAGAGCAAGAACAAGTAGAAAATACAAAATTGGAAGATTCTGACTCTAAACAAGATCAAACACAAGATGATCAGCAACAAAATATTGCAAAAGCAGATGCCCAAAAAGAAGAATCACGACTCACAAGACAACGAAATTGAGTAACTGATAAAAAAGAATGGAAAGAAAATACAGCTACTAATATTGCTCGCGTAGCATCATGAATATGAGCGGTATCTTTGGCAGTACGATGATTCAAAAAATTATTTGGAATTGGAAAAGAAAAAAAAGAAGGAAAAGAGTCAGAAAAATCTGAAAAGAAAAAACCATGGCGAAAAAAAGCTTTGCTATGGGGATGATGAATTATAGGATGAGTAGCTATCTGGAAAAATTGGGATTGGATTTTGGATAAATTGGGATTGAGCAACAAAATGAGTTTTGAAGATTCGCTGACAGCTGTCAAATGAGATTTGAATGATATTAGTGAGTGGAAGCTCAAAGCCAGATTAAAAGATCTGATCTATAACCCAACATCCAAATCAATTGAGTCTTATTGACAATCGACCAAAATAGATAAAAAAGCAAAAAAAATAGATTGACTGGATAGCAAATTTTCTGATTACAGACAGCTTATATTTGTAGCAAATTTTATCAATTATATCAAATCAGAATTCAAATGAAAATGAGCAAATGCTTCGCCATTCTTTTCGTGAAACAATACCTGAGATTTGTACATAAAACAGTGAGCTCATGTAGTATGAAAAGCCAAGGATGTAGAGGTAATTAGTGGTGGAATTTGGTCTACTCTGAGTACATATGCTCCAGATATTGATCCAGGTGTGCTCAAAAGAATCGCAGGAATAACATGACTTGTAGATACAGACTGAAAAAGCAAATTAGTTGCTTATCTAAATAATATGGATATTTGGCAAAAATGAGACGCTCCATTACAGCCAAATCCAGAAAACGATCCACTAATTACACAAGCCAATCAACTCCAACAAAAAATACACGATACTGCAATAGAACTAAATCATAGAAGTGATAGATGAACTATCCAAGCAATCAAGATTGCAGATTTTGAATATGATATACAGTCTCGATGATTTAAACAAAAAATCTTATTTAAACCAGACATCAAAATTGAATGAATGAACATTGTCTTCCCTACAGAAAAAGAAGCAATGAGCGCTGCCAATTTGATAAACAAAATGAAAAATAATAATCATGGTCTGTGTGAAAATTCTAGTCCATTTTCTTTTGAACGTGAATATTGAAAATGGTGACTACATGTAAATAGAAAAGCTGAATGACCAATCACAGATCCAACTCATTGGAAAAAAATACAAGTTTTGGAAGAAGCTACACTACAAGCAGAATATCCTACAATATATAAGAAAGAAAATAGACAAATATTCTTGGACTTTTTGAATAATCTTACTCCTGAATGAGAATTTAATTGACGAAGTAATTAATAAAAATTTATCCAAGCATAGATAGATTCACAAATTTTATATAATTAATTATTTAAACCATGTTACTAGAAAAACTACAAAGTAAACTTACCGAGTTTGTAGAAAAGATTAGCTCTCCTGACAACAAGCTAATAGATACCAAAGAAGCTAGAGAAATTGATGAAAAATATGCAGCTCAAAGACACAGCCTACTATGAGAAGTCACTGAATCTGCTGTAGCTAGATGGCTACCTACATGGTGAAAAGTCGCTGACTTATTTACTTCATTGGGTATCAAAAATTGAGATCCGGAAGCCGTGATACGACAAAAAGAATTTGAATCTCTCACTGCATGGACTATGTTTGTGCCAGATTTTTTGTTGAAAACAGTCACTAAACCGATTTCCAAAATTCCATGATTTGAAATTTTATTAAAAAATTATCCAATCTGAGCCAAAACCAAACGCAAACTGCTAGACAAGTCATGAAATCTAATAGAAAATCCTAATCCAGATGACGTGATTAATTTTTTGAGATTGGTAAACCAAGATATAATCACATGAAATGTCGCAATCAAAAAAGCTATATAATCAGATTTTACTTTATAAATAATATCAGATGAAAAGCCAACAATCAATGGATACCAAATTGCAATCTTTGAATGAAAAAATCAATTTACAAAAAAAAATAATAATGCTTTTGCAGACATCTAGGATGGATATCCAAGAAAGGAAAATGCGATTCGCTTTGTTGCCATACATGGAGCTATGACATATAATCAAATTGGCTGATATACTACAAAAAGAATCCAATGATATTGCCAATCTATATATCAAAACTCTAAACGAAAGCGTAAATCAAAAATAAAATTTATTTTATAAATACTGAGAATGGACTGATTTGTAGAAAAATTTGGTGAATATTATGTAGAAAATCCTGAATCTTTGGAAAGACAATCCAAACAAAATTTAAATCAAATATTGGACAGTCTAAATTCCAATCAATCTTTTCAAGATTTCGCAAGAATATGGGATGAATTTGATGATAAACAAAAACAAGATATATACAAAGATGGAGAATATGTATTTGGGTTTACTGGTAGTTTCCAGAGAAGTTTGAAATTGATCAATCCCATAAAATCACCATTTAGGAGCCCCATGGTTAGAATATTCCAAAAAGACAATTTCAAAGATCAATTTAAACAGGATTTTTTTGAAGTTTTTTCTGGAGCGATTAGGATATTTATACACCTATGACTTTTGAACAAACCAGATAACTTATCAAACCAAGACGTGATCAGAAATATCCAAAAAGATTCTCAAAATATCAAAGCCAAAATCTGGATGATAGAAAAAGCTGCGATGATTATACCCCAGCTCAGACCTGTTTTGCCAACGATACAAAAAATCAAACCAATAGTAGTTTCTACCAACAATGTAGGTACAGAAATTATGTTGCAAAGACACAAACAACAAGCCATCCAACAAATACAATCAGACACCCAAACTCAACTTTCTCAAAATATGAGTGAAGCTACATAAGTATAAACGATTATTTTTAGTCATGTAATTGGCAATTTTTTCTGTAATTAAAAATTACTACCTGTCATAAGATACTATAGTAAACCCCGGGATTTAAAATTAAACCCGGGGGCAAGATTTCCTCGCAATGACTACCATTTGATGTCATTCCGACCTTTTTTCCCTTGTCATTTCGAATGCAATGAGAAATCTCTTAAAAGTTTATTAGAGATCCCTGTCTGCCGACAGGCAGGTCTCGACAAGCTCGAGATGACTTAGTTGTTACTGTCATTCCGAGCTTGCCTGACGAAAGTTAGGGAGTGCAAACGACGCGGCAATCTCCTATTTTACTAATCATTAAGATTGCTTCGCATTCGCTCGCAATGACTAGTTTTTTGCAATGAATTTTTTTGATTATATTCCATCACTACTACCCAAAAAAGTATCTATTTTTTTGACAAATCCAAAATTATATGTAAAATTAAGATGTTTAAATGTTGCATTGATAAAATGAAACATTCAAACAAATCCGCTATTGCGGATGTTTATACATTGAAACTTTCTCTTATGGATAAAAAACAATACGTACTCAAAGTCCTAGACATGCTCAAAGACTCTATGCCATTGGCTAGATGATTTATGGTATTGATACAAAATACCGATGTAGATGATCAGATTTTGGATACTTTGATACATGCATTCCAAGAGAGTCTCAAAGACATCCAAGACGAAGAACTCAAAAACAAATTGGAAAAATGAAAAACATTTTTGGAGACACTCAAACAAAAAGAGATCCAATCTCAAAATCTAGACCAAGAAGATATCAAACATCTAGATGAATTGTTGGCAAATATGTAATTTTTATAATTTTAATTTTTAGAAATGGTTGAAGCTGCAGAAACAAGACAAGAAAAAGAGCAAGATGCTTGAATAAATAAATTAAACAAAGTTGAAACTATTTTAAATAATCCACAAAATGCAGAACAATTAAAAAATAATTTTGGAGCTGAATTAGAAAAGGAATTAACATGAAAAGATTGAGTAGATAAAATAAAAAAACTGAGAACATCTTTGACGCCACTTTTGGAAGAAATTAACAATACTGAAAGAAGGACTGCAATGGAAGAAGAGGATCAAGACTGACTCCAAGTTCTTGATAATTTTCTAAATGATTGTTTATTGAATAATGAACAGGTACAAGCTGCTAACCAGACCATCACTCAAATGCTCAAAAAATTGGATAATGGAATGTGAAGAGATGTAAATATAGATGAAAAAAATATAGACCTAAAATCTGCAAGGATAGATTGAAATAATGTCAATCTAACATATACTATAATGGGAAAACAAAAAATTGAAATTGAAGTTGGACCTAAAAAAGGAGCGGATTCATCAATAAATCCTGTAGAATGAACGTCTTCCATCACCATCCCAGATAAAGATTGAAAAGATCAATATTTCAAAGTAGTCAACGATGCTGATAAGTGATGATTGAAATTGGAAAAAGATGCTGATTGATTGCTAAACAAACTAGCTTGATATAATGTTACATGAGATGCTAAAGAATTAGCTAAAGTAACAAAAGAATGAACATGATATAGAGTTGAGATGAACAACAATATAGATGATAGTCTGATTTCCTTTGTCTTGGATGAGAATTGATGAATAGGCTCAGATAATACTCGAGAACAATGAGATTATAAAATAACTATAAATCAAAAAGATAATACTTTCAACATTATAGACCTAAAAGCGGATGAAAAAGAAGCCAAAATAGAGACATTAAAAAAACAAGAAGAAAATGAAATAATAAAAAATCTAGATTTTGATTACATAGCAGATCAAAAAATTAATGCTTTAAAAGTAGAACAAGACAAAGAGGCTCAAAGACCGAATTGAGAATGATTCAGCAATGCCAAAGATATACAAATAAAGATAAAAGTCTTACAAGAGAATAAAGAAAATTATAAAAACATATTAACAAAAACTACTGAAATAGATGATAAAATCACTCAAATTGATCTAGATATTAAAGCTAAAGTAGAAAAACAAGATTTCGATTGAGCGATTAGCCTAAATTTAGAAAAACAAAAATTAGAATGACAAAAATTTAAAATACAAGAGCTAGAATGAAAAATGAAAAAACAAGCTAGTGAAGATAAGCGAGAGGATGTAACAAAAACTTGGGAAGAAATAAATAACTTGATAAATCCATCTCAAGCTGTAGATGGAGCCGCTGGTAAAGAAATCGTAGTTACCGCCCCAGAAATCGCCGCAACAGGACTTACTAAAGAATCTGTGATAAGTAAAGTAACCGAGGATCTAAAGCTTTGGTACGAAAAGACAGACTCAAAGAATGAACTTGGAGATATTATAGGTCTTTTAAAGATAGAAGATTGAAATTCTCCAGAAATTAAAGGAAAAAAAGAGAGATTATCCGATCTATTAGCAAATTGAGATATGCTAGGATTTCAAAAAGCAGTTTGAATCAAAGAAGATGAAACATGGAATGATTGAACTTCAAGAGTAGATGGTAAATTAGGTAAATATACATTACAAAAGACTCAAGATTTTTTGAATGCGGGAGCTGGTACAAGACAAGAAATAGTATGAGCGAGCAAATCTACTACAGTGAATCTTAATTGAGATATTGTTACTAATTGAAAAAACACAGAAAATGAAGGAGTTACTCAATTAGATCAAAAAATAATAGATGATTTAGCACAAGAAACAAAGAATTTAAATCCTAGTGAATGACAATGACCAGCTGACGTATTACCATCAGAAAAACGAGATAATTTAAACGAAAAACAAAAACAAATGGTAATAGAAGAATATAACATTATTAAAAACATAAAAGAAGAAAGTGAAAGTAAGGTTTTAAATTATCAAAATATAGAAAATGATATCCAGAAAATTATTGCCGGTATCGATTCTCAAAATTCTTGATTATGATTAACTTTTGATAGAGCTTCATTAATGAATGATAGATATATTAAAAAAAATGATTCAAAAATTGATGCAATGATTTTGTTTTATTCTCTTGAATGATTATGAACAGCAGAAGAAATTATAGATAAAGTTATGGAAAAGAATAGGATTAATGATTTGTGAAATGATTATTTAAAAAGCATCTATGAAGAATTTAACAAAATATCTCCAGAAAAGAACTTGATTGATTATATAAAATCTGATTATTTAAACTATCGAAGTTCCAATGCAGATAGAAGTAAATGACAAACATACATAAATAAATTTCAGATAGCAAATAAATAATTATTCCTTTTCTATTTGCCTTTAAGCACCAAATAAATATACTCTGATTACCTATTTAGACTGCCCAAATCAATATGCACAGATCCAATTTTTGGGATAAGATGTGAGATGTAGACCGAAAAATCGATAAGGTATATATCATCCTGAGAGTATCACAATTTGGTACCCAAAAAGATTTTGATGAACTCAAAAAATATTATCCTATACAAGAGATACTCACAGTGATCCAAGCCAACCACTACAATCTAGATGATCTGACTAGAAATTTTTTCAATATCCAATATTGACTCCATTTACCACTTAAAAAAAATCTCAATGAAATTACATCGGGATACAGTACTAGATTCCAAGAGAAAATCTTTGTTGAATAAATTTGCTTGGACTAGAGATTATGGATTTTATTTGGCTGGTGGGACCTCACTAGCATTGCAATACTGACATAGAATCAGTGAGGATTTTGATTTTTTTAAACAATGAGATTTGGATACAAACTGGCTCAAAGATATGCTCAATAGACAATGATTGGAGTATAGGATCAGCTATGAAGTACCCAATACATTGTACATAGATATAGATGGAGTCAAAATCAGTTTTATAGCTGTACAAAAATTAGCTTTGATAGATGAGTTGATCCAGACTGATTATTTTGATATTGCGAGTGATATAGATATATGAGTGATGAAGCTAGTCACCATACCTGCTAGGAGAGAGTTCAAAGACTATGTAGATCTATATCTCATATGTCAAAAACACAATATAGAAACTCTAATCTGACTCATACCGACTAAGTATTCCAATTCACAGAATATATTTGTACTCAAAAAAGCATTGCTATATATAGAAGATCTATTGGACAATGTGACCTTTGTCAAAGACCCCATAGAAGTCAAAAAAATCCAAAGATTTTTCCAAAAAGAAATCAAAGGACTCTAGAAATCAAAATATTTTTTCTAAAAGAAAAACCGAACCCTCAAAAAAGAGCTCGGTATTAAGATAATTAAAAAAACAGCCCAGATAAAAAATCCGAGCTGCTATTGGTAATAATCAGAAATGATGTTGTCGAATTATTTCTGATATTTTTTCTGTGATTCAATAAATTTTTTGAGAGAATCAGGATGGACTTCCCCCATGTCTCCAGATTCTATAATTGCTCTGTTTCCATGGATGTTATCAATCCTTTCTTCCTCTTTTCTTACAATTTTCTGATTTTCAACCCATTTTGCTTGAGCGGGGTTTTCATCAGATAATTTGAGATCAGAAATATCAATACTAAGACAAGAAATAATCTTTTCCTTAGTATCCAAATACACTACCGTAACTTCACGACCAGGTTTCAAAAATGAAACTTTGGCGTTTTGTAACGAGTAATTTATCTGGAATATTTTATCGACACCCTGAAGAGTGAATGGATACATCTGACTTTGGCCCTGTATAAATGGCATACCAACCTCACTTACTTTTGCGGTTATGGTGAGTTTATTAGCTTGTCCTTCATAAGGAACTCCCCTTTGTGATCCAATAGTACCCATCGCAGAACGATAAGCACTGAGAGCTTCTTCCAAGGTATTCCCCTTGGCATTGATGTCTTTGTTGACAACAGAAACCAAAGAAACTCCTCTAAATTCTGTCTTGTTGTATGTGATGGGCATCACATAGGTCAACATACCGTAAATATTATACGGTACCAATTCAGTAGGTTCATATCCCTCAAAGTTACTCCAGTGACCTTTGGCAATTGTGTAAGCTGCAGCTTCTGTACAGCCCACAGTTGGATAATAAATCGTTTTGCCATTATTAGCGTCTGTCATGGATATTCCAATCAAGTCGGAACTGGATGAATAGCTTGTCCAGCCACTGAACCAATAACATATTCCATTATCATAGGTCAAATACCATCCATCGGTTGGCTCTTTTCTTTTGCCATCATAACGAGATGTAAAATTCCAGCCAACTTCTGAATACATGCCCCACTTTTGAGCTTGGTAATCTATAACCGATAAATCATTTGCCCTATCAATCCAAGGAAATTTCTCTTTGACTTGATCTATTGGACAGATTTCCCAGGTAGCAAAACTAACATCAAAAACAATAACATTTGTTACAACTGGAGCTTCATATCCTATAGTCCATTCTCTTTGAGTAATGGTATAGTAGGGATTCCAATTATCATCAACCTCAAATGTAAAGTCTCCGATCTTGGAACGAAGAAATCCATTTTTTCTCAGATATCTCTCTGTCAATACATCAAATGATGCAGAATTGAGATATTTAATTTTGATCTCCTGTCCTTGTTTGTTATGCTGGACACTTTGTGCTTCGGCAAAAGGATCTTCTGCTGATACTCTAATATATCCGGGAGCATTAGGAAATCGAGACCATTGCCAATAAGATTTAAAATCCAAAGCAAATATCCACCAAAGCTGACCGTCTACCCACTGCTTAGTGCCTTGTCCAAGTTCATATCTAGATCCAGCATTGGCTCCATCTTCAGTAACAACTTGACCAAGAACTTTTTCAGCCTTTGCTCTCGCCATATTTTCATCAACCAATGAAATATGAGCAGGATCTGCCAATGACATGATTTTGGAATTGTTTTTGACTTCCACATCAAGAAGTTTCCCCTTATCCATAGATCTATTCATATCCCAGCTTGAAATGAAAACCACAAGAACCCATACAAAAAGGATAAGTGCAATTCCAATTCCTAGTAAGGCAGCAACAAAACCTTCTTCAGAATTACCTGCGATTATAGCAGATATTACAGCTCCAATGATTATCCACCCAAAAAGTGGAGTAGGTCCATAGATATCAGCACGAAAAGCCCACATAAGAAACCAAACAATGGCTCCATAAACCACAGTCACTACAGCAGCCATGATGATGGTTTTTGATTTTTCTTCTTTGCTCAAAAGAGCTCCGATCAGGGAGGGAACAAAAACTGATCCCAATGCAACGATAAATCCAATTAGTAAATACATAATTTTTGTTTTTAAAGTGTTTATATTTTAATGACAACATCTAAAATACTATATAAATTTGCCCTCAGAAGTCAATAGTAAATAATAAAAAACAGCCCGGATAAAAAATCCGAGCTGCCATTGAAATTTGGGAAGTGATTATTTTACCATATAGGAATTTCAAAACAATTCCTATAGATAAAAAC
>DJVF01000014.1:37498-46250 GCA_002441085.1 Patescibacteria group bacterium UBA6263 | reverse complement strand
AAGTCTTTCAAATCAATACAGAATATAAATTACTAAACAACGATAGTCATTGCAAGCCTGCCTGACGGCAGTCAGGGAACGAAGTAATCTTAAATAAAAAAAAGATTGCCACGCCTACGATCTGCCTACCGGACAGGCAGGCATTACAACATTGAAACTTTATTCTAGATATTGACCTAGACTTCCGACATCCTGATATGTGAATAGAAGCTTATAACAAAACTATCCAAATAACAAAAAATCTGATCTCACAAGCAAGTTTAGTCACAATTGCAACATCACCGTACTTCCTAGATCAGACTTTAGCTATCAAAATTTTAAAAGATATTTTTAACTAATTTTTTCTATTTACATTTCAACATTGCTACATTTCAACATTGTTACATCCTATATATCCAAATCTCTTACTGTTTTTGCATGGGTCAAAATAAAATGTTTCCTAGATTGTACATCTTCTCACATCAATATCCTAAATAATCTATCTGTTTCTTCTGCATCTTCTATAGTAATTTGGTTTAATGTCCTAGTATTTGGATCCATAGTAGTTTCTCGTAATTGTTCAGCATTCATTTCTCATAGACCTTTATATCTTTGTACTTCTACTTTGCTAGGATCCATATCAAAATCACTTGGCGTTTTGGCTTCATCATAAACATATACTGATTTTTTTCATTCGTTAAATTTGTATATTGGAGGACATGCTGCATACACGTGTCATGCATCTACCAGTGGTCTCATAAATCTAAAGAAAAAAGTCAGTAATAATGTTCTGATATGTGCACCATCGACATCAGCATCCGTCATGATTATAATTTTATCATATCTCAATCATGTCAAATCAAAACTATCCTTGATCCCACATCATATAGCAGTGATCAATGCCTTTACTTCATTGTTTGCCATAATTTTTTGTATTACAGCTTGTTCTGTATTCAATATTTTACCTCTAAGTGGTAGTATAGCTTGAAATTTGCTATCACGTCATTGTTTTGCACTTCATCCAGCAGAATCTCACTCGACTATATATAGTTCAGTTCATTCTCTTTTTTTGATAGCACAATCTGCCAATTTACCAGGCAAAACTCATCAGGCTAAAGTATTTTTTCTCAACACAGTCTCTCTAGCAAATTTAGCTGCTAGTCTAGCTCTTGCTGCTAAATCTATTTTTTCAAATATCTTGTCAAATTCATCTTCATGTTTAGCAAAAAATTCTCTGAGATAATCATATACTATATCTTCTACCTGTCATCTTACATAACTATTCCCTAATCTTCATTTGGTCTGTCATTCAAATTGTGGCTCAGGGATTTTTACTGTTACTATAGCATACAAACCATCTGTGACATCACTATATTGGTATTCTCATATTTTTTTATCTATTTTTTCTTTTTCTTTTCATATTTCATTGATAATTTTCAACAAAGCTGATTTGAATCATAGTAGGTGAGTACCTCCATCTTTTGTAGGAATATTATTTACAAAAGATAATGTGTGATCATTACTAGTATTTACAAATTGAAAAGCTATTTCAGCGAGACATTTATCTCATTCTTTATTGATATAATGAGCAGAAGATAAGCGTTGTTGTTCTCATACCAAATTATTTAACCAAGTCTTGATACCTCATTCAAAATAAAATCTTTGACGTAATCAAGATTTTTTACTTATAAATGTAAATGTTACTCAGGGAGTAAGATATGCTGATTGTTTTATTCTAGCAACTTCTATACTTTCAGAAAATTCCAATGTTTCAAATATTTGATCATCAGGCATAAATGTTACAGTAGTTCAGCTTTTTTCTGTTTCTCATATTATTTGCAAATCTCATTGAGGTATTCATCTAGCATAATTTTGCTCATAAATTTTACCATCTTTGTAGACTTGTACTTTTAACCATTCTGACAATGCATTTACTACAGATGCTCATACACCATGCAATCATCAAGATACTTTATAAACTTCTTTGTCAAACTTTCCTCCAGCATGCAATACAGTAAAAACTGTTTCCAAAGCAGATCTTCCAGTTTTTTCATGTTTATCTACTGGGATTCATCTACCATTATCAGAGATAGAAACTGATCAATCTTCATTCAAAATTACAGTTATATTGGTACAAAATCATGCCAAAGATTCATCTACAGCATTATCCAATATTTCTTGGACCATATGATATAGTCATTTGAAATCAGTCGATCATATATACATTCCAGGTCTTTGTCTGACCGGTTCCAATCATTCCAATACTTTGATATGAGATGCATCATAAGTTTTTGCAGCGTTTGTTGTATTCATTTTGTAAAGATTTATAAATTATAAATTAGTCTTCATCATTGATTTTCCAATCCAAATCATCATCTCCTCATTTTTTTGATTTCTTTATTTTTTTGGGGATAAAGTCCTCATCATCTAAATCATCGTCATCATTTCAATAATTATCTATATCATCGTCATCATTATTGTATTTTATCTTGATCTTGCTTTTTTTCTTTTTCTTTCATTCTGTTCCCATTTTGGCTACATCATCTTCAATTCCAAGTATTTTCTGTAATCATGCATGTTCTTTGAGTTTTTGTATGACTTTTTGCTCTATTTGTCTGACTCTTTCTCTAGTGACATCAAATTCTTCTCATACTTGTTCCAATGTATATCTAGGTCAATCTATTCCATATCTCATCTTGACTATTTTGGCTTCTCTTTCATCTAGCATTTGTAGTATCATATCTAGATTTTTTCTCAAAGCATTCTTTTCTGCGAATTGATCTGGTCTAAGTGTATTGGGATCTTCCAAAAGATCTGCTAATGTATCTCTTCATTCATCTCATACCTCTCTATCCAAAGACACATTACCAAATATCACTTCTTCAAGTTTTTTAATTTTTTTGATAGGAAATCATAGTTTTTGTCATATTTCTTTGGATGTTGGTTCCCTTCATAATTTTTGAAATAATAGTTGGTATGTCTTGTTGTATGAGTTTATCTCATCTATCAGATGTACTGGTATTCTAACATGTTTACTCATATCTGCTATAGCTTTTGTAATACTTTGCTTGATCCACCGTGTGGCATAGGTAGAAAATTTAAATTCCTTATCAGGATCAAATTTTTCAATAGCTTTTATCAGTCAAATATTACCTTCTTGAATCAAATCAGAAAAACTTAGTCTAGAACCAAAAAATCTTTTTGCTATGCTAATTACCAATCTTAGATTGGATTCTATCAGTTTTCTTTTGGCATTGTCATCTCATTTTTTGATTTTTCTAGCCGTATCTCTCTCATCTTCTGCAGATAATAATGGTATCTTAGAGATATCATTAAAATATAGTTTTATAAAATCTTTATACTGACTATCATTGACTGTATGTACTTTGTTGTATAATTGTAATTTTCATAATTTACTTTCTTTGACAGATTCTTTGGCTTCTAGTTCCAATAATTCTTCTATTGTGATTATCTTTACACCAAGTTTCTCACTCAAATCATAAAATTTTTCCAACAATTTTGCACTTCAATCCATATCATCTATCTCCGCTATTATATCTTCTTCTTTGACGTTTCCAGATTTGACTCAACTTTCTAATATTTTTTGTAAAGGCTTGTTTAGTTCTGATATATCATCTTGAAATTTTTCCCACAATTGCTGCTTTATCTTGTGCATAAACTTATTGATATAAAATAAAACTAGTTTCAAAGCGCAAATATTATCCCTATATAATAAAACTTGACAATATGAAATTTTTTTATATAATAATATACGTGTAGTAGAACATACGTTAATATATCAAAGACAGAATTGCTTAAATATAGGTAGTTCTGTTTTTATTTTTAACAAAAAAATCTCGTCCAAATTACAATAGTGATTTAAAAAAAGATATCAATACAAATTTACATTTGCAAAATCTTGCTATTTCTATAATTTATAATCTATAATTTATAATTTACAATTTCAATAATGTTCCATTATTTTCTATGAGATATAAAAACTTTATGAACCCAAATATATCTTGTCAATAACTCATTTGGAATCCAAGTAAATTATCTATGATCCCAAAAAAAATGAGAATTTTTTCTCTATCCGTATATAGATGAAAATAAAAAATCAGTTTTTTATTATTGTTTTGATAGTGCTACACAAAAAGAAACCTTTGAACAAACTCTCAAAATATCATGAGTCTGACCCAAGACAGCATTCCAGATAGTACAATTACCTAGAGATGATTTGCAAAAAGCCATCAAAACACTAGATGCTAAATATTTTCAATCAATACCATGAATTGGCCCCAAATCAGCCAAAAAAATATTACTTGAACTCAAAGGTAATTTTGATATAGATGACATACAAAAATTGGATATTGACCAGAAATTATACAAATCCATAGTTACATCTCTCAAATGATTCTGATATGAAGCTGAAACTATCAAAAAGGCATTGCAAAAATATGATGCCAAAATCACAAAAGAAAATATACCTACAGTTATCAAACGAATAATATCAAATATCTAGAAACTAACATTCTCAAATACAAATTCTTAATTTTATTTCGGGGTATAAAGACACAATTTCTGATTTATAATCCGTAATCAATAATTAGTTAACCTTTTAATTAGTTAATTTTGATAAAAATGTTAAAAAAAAGCTTAATTATCGTTTCTTTATCAGCTTTGATTTTTTTGGCTGCTTGTACAAAACCAAATCCTGCAAATACAGATCAGGATACAATCTTGCCACAAGAACAGATCCAGACTATACAAGACCAAGTTGTTGAAAATTCTAACACACGAAATGCCTGTGGAGAACTCACAGATCAAAAATGATTTTGACCAGACTCTTATTTGGTTTGGGATGTCAAAAAAGTATGATGATTCCATACTGGTACAGTACCATTGGAGTGATTTATGTCTGTATGTAATTGAAATTTTGTAGCTACTCAGATTACATTCAATTTTGATAATCTCACAGTCAGTGATATCACAGATCCATCAATGAACCAGAGATTATCAGACCATTTGAGGAGTGAAGATTTTTTTAGTACAGACAATTTTCCTACATGAATATTTGTTTCCAAATTATTGACCAAAAATTCTGATTGATATAATGTTATTTGAGATCTTACAATCAAAGGGATTACCAATGAAATTAGTTTCCCAATCCAAGTAATACAACAATGAAATGAATACAAGATATCTTGAAAAATAGATTTGGATAGAACTATCCGAGATATAATGTATCAATCTACCAAGCTTGTAGATACACTCAAAGACAAAGCAATCGAAGATACTATCAAAACATCATTTGAACTTACAACTTCTCCAGCACTTTAAACCTCGTCATTGCTAGCCTGCCTGACGGCAGTCAGGGGACGAAGCAATCTTTTTTAATTCGTTAATCTTTTAATGAAATCACTAATAATCACAGCTCATCCAGAAAAGTGATGAACAACGCATTTGATAGCTCAAACTTATGCAGAGCAACAAGAAAAAAATTGAAATCAGGTTGAAATTATAGATCTCTACAATACTGATTTGAATTTAGATTTTTTCAGCTTTACTAACAAAAACAACGAAAAGAATATTTCAATTCGACAATCAAAAATACTAGAAGCAGATGAACTAGTTTTTGCATTCCCAGTACGATGGTGAGAATCTCCAGCAATATTCAAAAATTGGTTTGAAAATATTCTATCTGCCTGATTTGCTTTTGAATACCAAAATAATAGACCAGTTTGATTGTTAAATAAAAAAGCTAAAATGTTTCTAACTTGCGATTGACCCAAGATATTTTTTAGTATATTCCCCATATCGATTAAATATTTCTGGAAATATATGAGATTAGAATTTTGCGGAATCAAACTTACTGATTTTGTATTATTTGATCTTATGAGAATCAGAAAAAAGAAATCTGGTCGAGAAAATAAGATAATCCAAAAAGTTCAAAAAATAGCAAAATAAGGTTGACAATAATATAAAAAAAAGTATTACTATATCGATTAATATAAACTTAAAAACATAAATATTATGGCTGAAAATCAAGATCCTGAAATTACCTTTGAATACGATGGTAAAAACTACATTGTATCAGGAGACGCTTACGAAAAAAACCTAATCAGACTTCCTGACGGAAGAATACTGAAAGTTGGTGCGTGGTTGGAATCATATCCACCACAGCCATATGAAATCGAAGACGTGACTGAAAAATTTGCAATTGCAAAAGAAGTTTAAGACCAAAAGTTACAACAATATAGTCAGTTTTTTTAGCTGGCTATTTTTTATTATCCAAAAAATCTTTCAACTTATTCAATGCTTGTCATCTCATACTCATAGTATTTTTTTGTTCTATACTTATCTCAGCATAACTACAATTATATCAATTAGGACAAAATATTGGAGATCGACCAAAATCACTTTCAACTTCAGGTTTTATTATTTTTCATTCTAGTATTCCTTCAAAAAATTTTATATCTCATTTGTTATCTCCATATCATATCAAAGTTTTTGCAGTTGCACCGTAATTATCAAATCTTTTTGCAATTTCAAACAATCATTCATTTCACATCTTTTGCAAAAACCACTTGATCAACGGTCATGGCAATCCATTTAAACAATCTAGATATAGTGAAGTATCTTCGACTATAAACGCACCCTCGTAATGTTTGCGAGCTTCCAATAATTTTGCTTGGATAATCTTGTGTGCATCTATTTCTTGTAGTTCAGGCAAATCTATATCAAGCTGTTGGATATCTTGGATTACAGATTGTACTTCAATAAATTTATTTTTATTTCAAGTGATAAAGTAGAACATTATTTATTTTGTAAATAAAATTTTATAAAATCAAATGTTGTTTCTAAAAAATCAAATTCATATAAATCTGATTTAGGGTTAATCCATTTTATGTCTTGAATCTTAGGATCATTTAGATGCAAGTCTCATCCAGTTAGTTTACATATATAGCAAAAAAGTAATGTATGTTGATGGTATTCTTCATGTTCCCAAAATTTTGATAAACTCTTTGGCAGAAATTGGGTTATTTCAATATTCAATCAAGTTTCTTCATAAATTTCTCTTGTCAATGTGTCTTCAAGTGATTCTCCAAATTCATTTTTTCATCAAGGAATATCCCATTTCATATGAGCATTAGATATTTTGGGATCTAATCTTTGAGTAATCAAAATTTCTCATTTCTCATTTTCTATAATACCCAAGACGACTATTTTTTGAACTTTATCCATAATGGTATTTATTATTCTAAATTTTTAATTAAAACCTATATAATCATCTCTTGCTTGAATTCAAAGTCAGATTTTATAATATCTAAACATTTATTCTTAATTCCAATAACATGTCTCATCCATGTTTAGAAAAAAATTGTTGACGATGCTGTGACCCAGTCAAAATAGATAAGAAAAGATGGTTTGCTGATTCTGATATTCCACTAAACGAAAAATGAGAAAAAATACGAATACGTAAAGATGAGATTCGAGTCTCAGAATCTCATCCAGATACTGTAAAATTGGATATATTTGAATGTATTAATTATGATAAACAAACAAAGATGTGCAAAGATTATGATAACAGACCAGTGATATGTTACAATTCATGATGTATAGACCATGATTCTAAACAATCAATTCATGATCAGCACAGACTAACGATAGCAGAAAATTTTTTTATTATAAATCATAATCAAAAATGAAAAAAGTTTTAACTGCCAGCAGGCAAGTCTGATTAGTATTTGGATGAATGTGAAATGAACACGAAGTTTCTATAAATTCAGCAAAAAACATTGTCAAAAATTTTGATTATAAAAAATATTCTTTAGTTCTTATTTATCGAGACAAGGACTGAAATTTTTATAAGGTAAACGATATTTCAAAATTAAATAAAAAAACAAAAATCGACATTCAGGATTTTAAAAAAATATTTGATATTGTATTGTTGATGACTCATGGAAAATATGGTGAAGACTGAATTTTACAATCTATACTTGAATTTCAAAAAATAAAATATTGCTGATGTCGTGTGCTTTCATCTTCATTATGTATGGATAAATCAGTATTCAAAGACTTCCTATCATGATACAAAATACCTCAAGTAAAATATCAGACTATAGATATTTCTTTGGATTCAAAACAGAGTATAAATTCAAAAATTACTGAAATTAAAAAATCATTTAAACTACCAGTTTATGTCAAACCATCAAATTCTGGCTCATCCGTAGGTATTACAAAAGTAGATTCTCGGAATAAATTAAATAAAGCGATAAACGAAGCATCTAAACACGACAGAAAAATTATAGTAGAAAAATGACTAAGTAATTTTAGAGAAATAGAAATCGCTATTACTTGAAATAAAGAACTAATAATTTCCAATCCATGAGAGCTAATAAAACAAAATGACTTCTATAGTTATGATGAAAAATATGAGCTTGATAACGTAAATATGCAAATACCAGCAAAACTTACTACAAAACAAATTAATCAAGTAAAAATTATAGCTTCCAAAGTTTATAAACTTTGTGATTGTGCTTGATTTGCAAGAATAGACTTTTTTCTACATAAAAATAAAATATACCTTAATGAAATCAACACATTACCAGGATTTACAGATATATCTATGTTCCCTATGCTTATGAGAAATACATGACTAACATATAAACAGTTAATTAATAAAATAATAAGCTTAGCTTTTTAATCTTTTAATTCGTTAATTTGTTAATTATTTAATGCTAGATAAAATACGTAATTTTTGCATCATAGC
>DJVF01000014.1:0-37466 GCA_002441085.1 Patescibacteria group bacterium UBA6263 | reverse complement strand
ATGTGGATTTTCAATATGAAGTTTCTCGTTCGCTTGCTGCAGTAGAGTGAGCAATTTTACTTATAGATTCAAGTCAGTGAATACAGGCTCAGACATTGTCTGTACTGTATCAAGCAATAGATCAAAATCTGACTATTATACCAGTTTTAAATAAAATCGATCTTCCTGCTGCCAATCTTGATAGAGTCGCTCATGAAATAGAAAATGTAATATGAATAGACAAATCAGAAGTCTTGCTGGTCTCTTGAAAAACTGGTGAATGAGTCCAAGAGGTTTTGGATGCTATTATAGATAGGATATCTAGTCCCAAATAATTTATTATTATTTTATATTTACATTATCCATATTAATCTTTTCTCAATTAGACAAAGTATATACAAAATCTTGTCTTTTTTCGTCCCAAGAGAAATCTATAATTTCAGATGTATTATCATATTTATAATCTTCTTTAGCAAAAAATTTATAAATAGCTTTTATCAAGCTATTTTGCATAAACCAGCTTTTGATTGATTTTTTTTTGATTAAAATTCTTTTTTGTATAACAAATTTTCAGTATTCAGGTACCAAGAGTCTCAAATTTTGCTCTTGCCCATTTGTATCTTTAATTTTGACTATATCAAAATTTCAAGTATTTTGGTATGCAGATATGTAATCTATTACTTCATAATCTTTTTCTTCGTTTGATATACAAGTATCCAAAACAGTTCAATCTGGCATCAATATAAATCGAAAATTATTTCATTTTTCATCAATTACCTTTACTGATTTTCTAGATCGACTTATAGTTCTAGTATCATCTTGAATAAGTTTGTATTTCTTTCAACTTACTCATATTTTTTCTTGTTGATTAGTTTTCTCAATATTGATATCTTTATTTTGAATTTGTTTGATATCTATATCTCATTTATTTTCTTGATCTATTTTTGATAATCAATTTTGATCCTCCATTTGATCGTTATTTGATTGCTTATCTTCATCAACTTTATCTATAGTATCTATTTTATTTGCTTCTATGATTGGTTCTATTTCATCAATTGATTTTGTTTTATCTGCAGTTATCTCTTTTTTATTGTTTACATCTTTTCATCATATATTTTTATCGCTATTATCTCCTATTATTACCAACTTACCATCTATCATTTTGGCAGTTTTATAATTCTGTAATAAGAATATTTTGTCTTTTCATCTTCATTTGACATCTATTATTCTATGATTCAATTTGTCTTCACCTTTGAATCTATTATTTACTTGTAATACATCCAAAATTTCTTTTTTGGATAAATCACCTATGGCTTTGTATGATAAATTATATCTTTTCAATCTAGCCAACAAACTATCTTTTAGATTTTTATAATTAAATCTGCCATTTTTATAAAAAAATGTTTTGGCAAAATCTGTCATTTCGCTATCAGATAAAAAGCTTTCCAATCTATCTATAAATTTTTGATTTGTAAATAAAGATTCAATGCTACTAATAATAGCTTGCAAATCTTTTACAGAATTTTTTTTGCTATAATATTTGGTGAGTCTATTGATTATTTTTGTAATCTCTTTGTGATCCAATCACAAATCTTTGCATTCTTCTTGTAAAAAAGCCACAAATCGTTTGGCAATATTTTTTTTGCAAAATCAATTAAGTAATTCTTTGGATTGTTTAATGACTTTTAATCAATCATATTTAGTTTCCGGTTTATATAAATCAGGCGCGTTTTGAAACATAGATTAGATTCAAATATTTAAAAAATTATTATAATAATATGCCAATAAAAGTCAATACAAATACAGATTACTACAATCTTTAAATTACAATTTTGATATAAAAAAAATCCCCAAGCTAATAAAGCGAGAGGACTTTGAAGTAGTTAAGATTTTAAGATTTATTTCTCGCCAAATGATTTCTTAAACATAGAAATAATTTGCTCAAATCTGTATTTCGATATGACATGGTCCAAAACACCATCTTGATCTGGAAGTAGAATATTCATTCTTATCTCATTTTCAGAGTAAATCTCTGCTTCGTTTTGAAGTCCACTAAAGCTAAATATTTGATTTTTGTTTCCTACTTTAATTAAATAGAGACCCCCTTGTTTGTCACTAGCTTTTTCAAGTTGGTAGACCATAAATCCACCTTGGTCATCAAACCAGAAGTAACATTGTTTTTTGATTTTAAAAGCTTTTGCTTCCATAATGTATTTTTTTTGTTTATATTTAATATATAAATATTATAATACAAAAGTCAATACAAATGCAATGACTTGAAAAATTCTAACTTATCAATAAACAGTACTATGATTCATTTCAATTACCCCTAATTCCTCAAAATAGGGGACTTTCAAATTTCCCTTTGTTTCAGAGGGGTTGGGGAGTAATATTAATCTGATTTATTTTGTGTTCTTATCAATTTATATGCAAAGTTTGACATCTAGATCTTTGATTTTTGATTGTGTGTATGATACATACAAATGAGTGGTAGCCTACATAAAAGTAGTAGAATGAAGTCTCAAAGCATGAGATCAACTATATCTAATACATACAGATAAATATGTAGATATTACAGAAGTATGACATTTTACTCCAGAATACAAAGCAGACAAAACTATTTCTCATTGACAGATAGGCTATGTAGTCACCTGAGAAAAGTCGGTTAGAAACGTACAAATATGAGATACATTTATCGGATGAATATCTAGAAATTTTGATATAACAGCAAAGAAAAAACTAGCTATCCCAGGTTTTAAGAGAGTCAAACCATATGTATATGCTGGCATTTACCCTATAGATACCAATGATTATGACAAGCTCAAAGATTCATTGGAAAAACTTTCACTAAATGATAGTTCAATAGAATATGAGATGGAAGATTCCAAAGCCTTGGGATTTGGTTTTCGTTGTGGATTTTTGTGAATGTTACATATGGATATTATCAAAGAGAGACTAGCTAGAGAATATAATATAGAAACAATATTTACTATACCTACAGTAGTATATCTAGTTAAATCTAAATTGCTTACTATCCCACAAATCAAATCATGAAACAATATCCAAAATCTTATCAAAACCTGATTCTACAAATATATTTTACCTAATGTCCTCCTTGATAAAGTGGAGTGAAACGAAATCCCGCAAAGCGGGAGAGGTGCCGAATGAAATGAGGCGGAGGATTTATTCTCCATAGAAGAAAAAGAACAATTGACTCCTCGAATTGTCGTCCGTTCCTGAGTAGATATGATAGATTATAGTATGATAGATTCGATTTTGGAACCTATTGCCAATGTAGAAATAGTTTGACCACAAGAATACGCATGAAATATCATGTCTCTTTGCCAAGAATATAGATGAAAAATATGAAAAATGGATTATATAGATGAAACTAGAGTGGTACGACATTACCAGTTGCCTATGTGAGAGATTATTATAGATTTTTATGATAGACTCAAATCAGCGACCAAAGGTTATGCTACCATGAATTATGAATTCAAAAATTATCAAGAAGCTGATTTGGTTAAATTGGATATCTTTATAAATAATGAAAAAGTAGAAGCTCTAAGTCGGATCGTACACAAAGATAATGCTTATTACAAATGAAAGGAAGCTGTAGAAAGACTCAAAGTCTTGATTCCTAAACATCTTTTTGTAATCCCTATACAAGCATGAATCTGAAACAAAATGATTGCTAGAGAAAATATATCAGCAATTCGCAAAGATGTAATCGCCAAATGTTATGGCTGAGATATCACTAGAAAAAGGAAACTTCTAGAAAGACAAAAAGAATGAAAAAAAAAGATGAAAGCTATATGAAGTGTAAACGTTCCAAGTGATGTCTTCATAAAAATGGTAGCGAGATGATAAGATTCGAACTAAGTGAGTCCCGCAAGGTTGGATATTTATAAAAATGGTTGCTAGATGATAAACTTAATATTGACATTAAATAAGTAATCATTAAGTTATGATAAACAAAATAAAAATAAAAGTATGAACATGTTTAACAGAAATGGAGTTCCTGTGGTTTTTACCAGGAGCGATTCAGCCGGATCCTCAGTAAGAGGAAGTAATTTATCTATCAAAGAAGAACAAAAGTTCTTCAAAAAGGGTAGATTTGCTGTCGTGGAAATCAATGGCCAAATTGTCCTAAAAGAGGGAATATGTGCTACTTCTGTCATAGCTATGGCTATGAATGGAGACTATCAACACACATTACATTGGCCAGAGCTAAATGATAATGGTAGTATTATTGTCCGAAAAAATGGACATGATCCCAATTGTATTGCTGTTATCTCAGATAGGGAAGGAACTCTCCATTTAAAAAAAGGGGAAGATGCAAAAGAAATTTTTGCAGGCAAAATCCCAGCCGCTTGTAAAGTGGAGTTTATTCCGCCACAAAAAGCAAAAGAATTAAGACAAAATCATTAAAAGATAGAGGGGGCGGTTTATCCGACCCCTTTTCTCGTTTATTATAAATTTATTTTTAGTTGATTAGTAAATTTGTATTTCGAACGCTAAAATTTTCACAAAAAGTTTTAGATGAGAGAATTATAAATTTATTTTTAGAAAATTATTTCTAAAAACAAATTTGCATTTTTTCCAAGTTTCCCTTAAAATAAGATATCTATCAAAATATAGAATTTATAAATTTAAAATATATATGAATCAAGCTTGAAAATCATTTCATAAAAACTTACTCTTTCGAGAAATCATAGTTATTATTGGGATAATATTTTTGTGATGATTGATTTTTTGGAAAGTTGAATGATTGCGCTTTATCAATTCATTGTACTTCACAGTTGTGACAATTACTACGATATGATATGGAGATATTACCCCACAAACAGATTTGTGAAAAATATTTGCAATGATATATGCATTTATGGGAGTACCTATATTTATATCTTTATCATGATTGATATTGGAATCTAGATTCAACAAACGTATGAAACAATATATTACTCATTTTCACAAAGAGCTACATAAAGCAGAAGAAGAATTACAGGAGGTTGAAGGTAAAGTAGAAAAAGAATTGTGATATGTAATGAGACAATGAAAAAGGACGCAATCAGAAGTCCAAGAAACAGAAAAAGATATCAAAGCTACAAATAAAAAAATATCCCAAATCCAAGATATTATCCAAGATGAAATAATACAAAATCATCCTCGACGAAAATTTTGGAGAAAAAAATAAAAGATATTTAATTTGTAATTATAAATTAAATAAATTTCTAATATGAAATAAATACAAGTTCCATTGAATTATAGACTACAAACTATAAATTATAAATTAATTTTTAGTTATTAGTCTTAAAGCATGATTTTGTGAATCGATCCTGGAGTCAGAAAACTATGATATGCTATCATCAAACCTAATCTAGAAATATTAGATGCGGGGATACTTTTGCAAGATCAAAGGACTCCCACAAGAGAAGATCAATTTATTAGAATCAATGAAATATATCAATATTTCGAAAAGTTAATTAAAAAATATAAGATCAAAGTAGTTAGTATAGAAAAACTTTTTTTTACCAAATTCAATCAATCTAATGCTGAATTTGTCTACGGTATCAGATGAGCATTGATTATGCTTTTTATCAAAAACAAAATTCAAGTAAGAGAATTTACCCCTATCCAACTCAAAAAATCAATTACATGAAATGGTAAAGCTGACAAAATGTTAGTCCAAAGTTTTATTATGAAATTATATTGACTCAAAGATCTACCCAAATACAACGATACCGCAGATGCTTTGTGATTAGCTTATATGCTCAAAAATTATAAATTATCTAATCCCTGCTAAAATTTCATATCACTCATCTTTGACAAGTACAGTATATTCCCATTGAGCTCACAAATCTCCATTTCTAGTATATAGATTCCATCAATTATTTCATTCTACAAAGTCATCAGAATCTATAGCTGTTATAGGTTCCAATGCGACAACCATTCAGGATTTGAAATTTGTTTTTTGTGTATCTGGATGCGGTCGATTGTAAATATATGGTCTCTCATGCACGGCATTACCTACACCATGTCATGTCAGTTTTTGGATTACTTTGAATCATGATTTTTTGATTTGATCATTTACAGTCTTGGCAAAATCGTATATTTTTTTTCAATTAGATATTTTTTGGACTCATTCATCCAAAGCGGTTTTGGTAGCTTGGATCAATTTCCAAGCTTGAGGATCGGCTAGTTCTCATCAGATTAGTACGCTTATAGCTGCATCAGATATTCATCATTTATAATTGATACCACAATCTATTTTGAGTAGGTCTCCATTCTTCAAGATATAATCGTCTGGTATCCCATGTACTACGCAATCATTTACAGATAAACATAAATTGGCAGGGAATCATTGATATCAATTAAAAGCTCATTTTAGTCAGTTTTTTTTCATAAATTCTTCGGCTACTATCTCTAGTTCTATCAATGCCATACCAGCTTTGGTATATTTTTGCAACAACATCAAAAGTTCAGTCAAATATTTGCCTGATATACGTATATTGTCTATCTGCTGCTTGGTTTTGATGAGATTATCCATAATAGATGTCGAAACATAGAAATGTAAAAGCATAAAATCTAATTACTGTTTATCAACTGTTCAAATATTATTAATCGAAAGATACTTTTTTCTCGTCTTTTTACAACCTAATTTTGAACTGACTAAACTTTTTATGTTTGATTTTCTTTCAAATTTTCTTAAACAAAAAAATAACTAAAACAAAAATCTGATCAACTTTAATTTTGAAATCTAGAATCTTTTAATTTTTTAATTTATACTCATGTCCAAACACCCTGAATATCAATACCTTGACCTGCTCAAGGATATTATGGAAAATGGTTCCGACAAAAAGGTATTTTTCACTCCAGAAGTACTTGCGGAATATGCAAAAAATGGTGAACAACCACCATTTATACGTTCAGTATTTGGACGTCAGATTAGATTTGATTTATCTAAGTGATTTCCATTACTTACCACCAAAAAGGTATTTTTTAGATGAATTTTACATGAATTGATTCGATTCCTCAAATGAGATTCCAATGTCAAATACCTTGTAGATAATGATGTACATATCCGAGATGAATGGGCTCGAAAGAGATATCACAAACATTGCTTGGAAAACGATCCTAGTGGAGATTTATCTCAAGCAGATTTTATAGCAAAATTAAAAGCAGAGGATAAGGATAGTGAATTTGTAAAAAATCGATGAGAACTCATCACCATATATGGTAGGATGTGGAGGAGACGACCAGCATCTGATGGACGTGAAATAGATCAATTAGGTCGAGTAGTCAATTGACTCAAAGATAAACCATTTAGAAAATCATATGTGATTTCTGCTTGGAATCCAGATTTTATTTATGCTATGGCATCAGAAGGAAATAAGAGCGAAGTACCTCCATTTTGCCATACGACATTTCAATTTGCAGTCACAGAGGATAATAAGCTCAATCTATGATTATATCAAAGAAGTGCTGATTCATTTCTATGAGTACCTTTCAATATAGCTTCTTATGCTTTACTTTTGCTTATGGTAGCTCAAGTGACATGATTGCAGCCATGAGAATTTGTTCATACATTTGGAGATGTACATATCTATTCCAATCACTTCGAGCAAGTCAAACTTCAACTCTCTAGAGAAGCAAAAGAATTCCCAAATATCAAACTCAATCCTGAAATAAAAAGTATAGATGACTTTAAATTTGAAGATATAACACTTGAGGGTTACGATCCACATCCAGCTATCAAAGCTCCTATAGCAAATATAGGTGGCTCTTAGCCCCTTGTCATCTCGAATGTTATGAGAAATCTCTAGACCACAAAGAGATCTCTCCGCTTCGGTCGAGATGACAGTAAAAAGTCGAAATGACAGTTTTTTTAATATATCCAAAATCCAATGAATACTTTTGAAATTGAAATCAAAGTTCTCCTAGGAGAAGAAGAAAATGCAAATAATTTGATCCAAAAATTACTCGCTCATCCAGATACCAAAGAAACTGGATGAAGCAATCAGCTTAATCATTATTTTTTAGCAAATGGTGATTTTCAAGATCTGAAAGATAAATTACAAGAATATATCCATCCAGATCATCATGAAAAACTTGAACATATTTTGATTAATTGAAAAAAACATTCTATACGTACAAGAGATGCTGATGGCAAAGTACTTTTTGTGATCAAAGCTACAGCTGATGATACTACAAGCGAAAATGGTACTGCAAGATTAGAATTTGAACATGAAACTCCAGGATTGACGATACATGAATTAGACAAACTTATTCTTGATAATGGATTTGAATATCAATCCAAATGGTCCAGAAATAGAAAAGATTACGCATACAAAGACTTCAACGTATCTATAGATCAAAATGCTTGATATGGTTATGTAGCAGAATTTGAAAAAATTATTTCAGATGCTGAGCAAATAGACTCAGCCAAACAAGCTATTAGAGATGAATTAGCTGCACTAGGAGTAGAGGAGTTGGCTCAAGATAGACTAGAAAGAATGTTCTCTCACTACAATGCCAATCGACCAGAATATTACGGCACAGACAAAACCTTTACAATACTATAGTCGTTTTGCCGTCATTACGATTATCACTTTGCTAGATAAATTCTGCATGGCAATCTTAAATTTATATATAATATCATATATGCACAAGATAGAATGAGTCTGACATATTCAAAATTGAATCATCAATCTCCAATGAGAAATACAGTCTCAAACTTTGTCTGAACTTAAAAATATTCTACAAGATATTAGACTCCAGCTGGTAAATGAAGCTAATAAATATTTATGATATCCTTCACATTGATACAAATGACCAGATAAATGAATAGATGAAAATTGATTTGATTGTTCAGGATTTATTACTTATATATTAAATAAATTTTGATTGTCCAAATCTGATATTAGACATACAAACGAATATTTTGATAATTACGGAATAAATATCCATAGATGATCAATCCAAGCCTGAGATCTAATTTTTTTCTCAAAAGATTGATTAGTTCCCAAACATATCTGAATACTTATTTCCGATACAGAATATATTCACGCACCAGGCAAAGCAAATACATTTATAGAAATACAAAAAATCCAAGATCAAATCATAGAAAAAGATACTCCATGAAAAATCTATACTCACAACCCAATCTGATTCAAAAGGCTGGTTTTGGAATTGAATAGTGATAAATTTTGATTTAATAATACAGACAATAAAAGACGAGGAAAAATAGTATAGCTGTCATTACAAACACCTCGTTATTCCGGCTTTTGTGCTCCTTTTTTAAGGGAGCTGGCGAAGAGTGAAACGACGAGACTGAGGATTTATTTAGTAAAAATCTTAATTATTAATATACTTTCATGCAAATCAAAATTCTAGACTGAGCAAATATGGATATAGATCTGACTTCTTCAGATGATACTTCTTGGAAACAGATGAAATGTCCTCGAAATGAAGCAGAAAAAACTGACACACACAAATGTGCGGTCAAAAATATTTCTATCTGCCCTTATTTTTGTTGAATTCAATATTTAGATAATGTCTTATGTTGCTATCCTCATAAAAATATTAGTAAAGATAACAAGCAAACTAAAAACTCATAGCAATACATACGTGTATAATTACAGCTGGAAAGATTACATTGATTAAGCAAAACAAAGAAAAATCAAAATGGCGGATGATTTTTCTAGACGTTTTGCCTATTTTTGTGGCAATGACAAAAGTAGGTCAAAGCGAAGCGTCATTATATTTTTTAATGGCACCATAAAGACAATTTTAAAGAGATTTCTCCACTCACCTCATTCGGTCGAAATGACAATGAATTTATTTTAATTTTCTTTTATACACCACAAAATCAATTTCACCCCTATCATCTCTACTTACTTCCTCAAACTTATCTTTAAAATCTGGAAAATATATGTTTCACTCATATTCTCTTTTCACATCAGTTAGATACAGAGTCTCTATGATTCCTAGATCCAAAAACTGCTTGTAAACATATGCTCATCATATTACAAAAACTTCTTCATCTTCCGAAGTGGTTTTTTTTAAATTCTCCATTAAACTTTCTATACTATGAAAACATTCTACTCCATCTATCTCATCTTCCTTGGTCAAAACTATATTTCTTCTATTGGGTAAAGGTTTACCTATAGATTCATAAGTCTTTTGTCACATTATGATAGAGTGTCCTGTAGTCTTTTCTTTGAAATATTTAAAATCTTCTGGATAATGCCATACAAGTTCTTTGTCTTTTCATATCACTCTATTTCTTGCCATAGCAACTATCATTGAAAGCTTCATTTATTATTATTTACAATATAAATTTATTTCTTTAATAAGTATTGCTAATATGTCTCGTTACAAATAGCAACAAATAGTTTCAAATTGTAGTAATTTTGCAACTACTTGTAACTATTTTATTACAACATGATATCTAACTCACCTCGAGAATTAATTTTTTTAATATTTTTATGAATCTCTGGATCAAATTTTTGATTCCAAGGTTTATCCAACAAATACATTTTAATGCCAGCATTAGCCATTTCAATCGCATAGTCCAAATTATCTTCAATCATTATTTCAATTCAATTTTGCTTACATAATTCAGATTTGTTTATTTGTTTGTCTGTAAAATGACTAGCAAAAAGTATATCATCCCACAGTCACGGGAAATGATGATCTAGCCGACTAATCGTGATATCTCTAATTTCTTCTCTCCTAGCTGTTACTATAACTATTTTCCATCAGTTTTTTTTTAATCTTTTGAGTCAATCCACAGATCCTTTGATGGCTGGTATATCATCATTACTTTGAGTCTGATCATAAAAATTTCTAAAAAACCTCACGGCAGCTTCTTGTGATAATTTATATTTTTTGATATTAAAAATATAATAGTCTGATATGTCTTGTTTGTATATAGGTATACCATTTATCATATTGTTGTGAGATTTTAGCATCGTTTCTACTGTCTCTGACAATACTTCATCCAAATCTATTCCTATAATTTTTTCCATAATCTAAATTAAGTTAAAAATCTTTTAATTAGTTAATCTTTTAATTTTTTAATTAGTTAATTCAAATCAAAAACTTTAGATATTCCAATCTTTATCAAACTGATTTTTAAATTTATTAATTAAATACTGATCTATCAATATTATTCATATTTCTCTATTGTTATCCAAAGAGTTCTCCGATAGATTCATACTTCCAAGAATTAAATATTTATTATCTATCAAAATCATCTTTGCATGTACATACGGCTTTTTTAGCTTTTTTACTTTTTTAGGTCAAAAATAACTAAGCAATTCGCTATTATCATCGGTATTAGCAACTATAATTTGGAATCAGGATAGATTGTTTTTGTTTTTTAATATTTCCCAGATACTAGGATCAGTGATATACTGAGTTTGTATAAAAATCGATTCATTAGCTCATTTCAATATACTTTCGATTCAATCTCTACAATTGATATTACATATCAAGAGATTTGGATGAATATCTTTTGTATCTATTTTTTCTCCCATCCAATCTTTATCAAAAACTTTATCCAAACTTTCTTTTATTCATATATCATAACTATGAAACATATACTCACGACTAGATTTCCAGGCTGATGCTGTAATATTATTAGTCTTGATCCAAAAACTATCATCCAATAAATCAATCTTGCTATGAATATATTCTGTTCACATTTGTTTGTCAGATTTGATCTGAATATTTTGATATCCACTAAATAGAGCCAATAAATCTTTGTAAGTATTTCTATATTGTTGGAATTTTTTATCTTCAATGATTATTTTTATATCAGTTCATTTCTTAGCTAATTTTTTGATAAGTTCTCTAATCCTTTTTTCAGTAAATTCATAGACTTGTATCTTTAATCCACTTTGAGTATTTGCCAAACTATCATAGTATGATTCAAAGTTTCATGGAGTAATATATATTTCTCAAGTAATATTTACTATCCTATCAAGATTCCAGACACAATTGGGATTTGATTTTTTCTTATATCCGTCTCATAGCTGTATTTGCATACATCCAGCCAAAAAAATTATCATAACAAACCATATCAAAAGTCTGATTTTCTTCATATTTTTTGACAAATAAATATTTTTATGTAAAATATCGATGTTTACTTTATTTGCAAGACCAATAAATATGAAACAAATAAGTGAAAATGAGTTTGAGTGGGATATTAAAAAATCAGATACTCCAGACACCAACAAAAGCCTATCTTCTAGAAGAGATTTTCTCAAAAAATTATGATTAGTTTCTTGATGAGCTATCATTTTGGGTTCTTGATCAAAATTATTATACGATATTTTGACTGATGACTCAACTCCAAATAAACAAAAAGAAAGTATACAAGTAAATATCAATTCACTCAGAGACAAACCAATACATTTATGATATCAAGCAATAGTCAAAGACAAAGATATCGCTTTTTTAAATAATACCTGAAGTAAATTTAGTATGCTTTCTAGAGTATCTAGATGCTTAAGGTGGAAACCGCTTACTGATGTTGTAGAAGATCGTTATTGAATTCCTCGTTGACTATTAATGGCTATGATGGCTCAAGAATGAATGTGAGATCCGACAATGCCAAATCTTAGTTGAGATGGAGGATTAGGGTTGATACATATTCAAGCTATCAATGCTCATGATTTTGGACTCAAAACACTGCCTAGATTCACAAAACAAATGAGAGACACCAAGCATGGTAATTTGATCAAAAAAAAATTAAAAGATAATAAATATGACTTATCTAAATTAGTAGAATACGATGACAGATTTCATCCAGTAATGGCTGTAGATGTAGCAGCTAGATTTTTGATGGATTGCAAAAGACGTGCATGAAATTGAACTGATGCTCGAATACATGCATTAAGATACTATTCATGAAGATGATACTCTTGAAAATGATGATATGGTTACAATATTATAGAGTACCGATCAATTATAAATGATATTACATGAGATTGATTTCCAAAGAATTTTTCAAAAAATATTTACAAGGATATACAAAATTGTAAAAAACAAAATTCATCTATCAAACAAAGACTAAATAATTTGGAATTTGTGATAGATTGAGAAAAGACTTGATATGATTGATATTTGGCTTATTTTGAAGAATCTATGCAAAATTTTGAATTACAAAGATATATGCAAATTGGAACATATACTGAGAATATAGCAGACAAAGGGAAAAGAGTCCCAGTTCCCAAAGATAGAGAGACTATTCCAGAAAATACATTAATTAAATCTGAATTTGTAGATACCAAACAACATAATTCACAGTGATTTAGATTGTTTCGTTATCAAGTCAAAAAATGAGATACTCCATTAATTATAAGCGATAGATTTGATGAGCGAGATAAGAGTAATTGAGATAAATATGCCAATACTGGTAATTTAAATATAGTGCAATTTAACTGAGACATAGCCAGACATATAAAAGAGTGAAATATCGTATATATCAAAGTCAGAAAAAATTAAATATTTACTTCCAAAAATATTAATGGAAATATTTGAAATATCCAATCCAGAAATTATGTTACACAAAGACAAATTTGAGAAATACAAAGAAATTATAGAAGATACAGAAGATTTTTTATTGGAATCTCAAATTAAAAAATCAAAAACCAAAATAAAAAGATTAAAAGAATTCCAAAAATTTGTCAAAGATATGAATCAAATCTGACTTAAATTATCAAATCAAATAATCTTGGATCAAAAACATAGATTAGAAATAAAGTCCCAAATCAAAAAAGATAGGTTTTATACAAATATTTATCTATACAAAAATTCAACATTAGAGTTTGCTTATCATTGAGAATCCAAAGATTTTTACACCAAAGATGGTAAACAGTCGATATTATTTGCAATTATCCAATTCCAATCCAAACAAGCTTCATATGTATGAACCTATGATCAAGTTTGATTATTTGATTGATATAATATATTAGCAAACGCAAAAATTAGTCAGAAACAAATAAAATCTATAATATCTCAAACTTTGACTAAACTTATTTGACAAAATCTAAAAATATATATATAATAAAAATACATATATAATAAAAATACATTTATATTTATAATAAGTAATATGGAAAAATTTGAGACAAAAACAGAAAAATTTTCAGATAAAGAAAAACTTGAACAAGTTCAAGATTTTGTCAAAGAAATGAACCAATTATGACGAGACCAATGAGATAAAACAATATCTAATTGAGATTCTAAATTACAAATAGAAAGTAATCGATGAGATGGTTGATCTTACGCAAAATTTATTTTAACAAAGAATGGAAAAGAAATTTTTAATTATGATATGAGTGCAGATATGTTTAGAAAAGATCGAGCAGTATGAATAACAATAAAAATAGATTGAAAAACAATGTCATACAGTTGAGATGAAAACAATAAACATTGAATATATAATAATTATCAATTATTAGAAAAAGCAAAAACATATCAAAAAGAGATACTTTCTATGATAGAAATAAATAATAATCAAAAAAAAGAAAACGCTTTAAAAAAAGAAATAAAAAATAATTAATTTTTTAACCCCACAACAAACTCTCCCTTAATCGGGAGTTTTTTTTGTTTTACCAAATCTATTATTTCATCCAAGCTTCAGCTAACTTGTTGCTCAAACATCTTACTCAATTCTCTAGATACTGAAATCTGACCATCAAACCCAAGCTCTTTGAGCTCTTTCAATAATTTTTCAAATCTATGTACAGACTCATAAAAAAACACAGGAATCTGTCATTCTGAGCGAAGCGAAGAATCCAGGATCCATCTTAATTTAGTCTGCCTCCCTTTTTTTTGCGGCAAAAATCATAAATAAATAAATTCTGAACTATCAAATCACGATCCAACGACAGCAGGAATTAATGCATTTGCTCAAGGTAAAACAGAGTATAGGATTCAGTTTTCATTACATAATTTAATCATACTTTTTCATGGATCAGAAAGTCATGGTGTCCCAGCTTCACTGACAAGTCCGACATCGTTTTCCTTGAGGATATTTAGATAATGATTAAGCTTTCACTGAGTAGTAAAACTAGTCAAAGATAAAAATTGCTTATCTTTATAATCTATTTCATACATTTTCAAAAGTTTCATCGTAGTCCTAGTATCTTCGCATATTAGATATTTGAGCTCTTTAAATAAATTCAAAGCACGAATAGTTATATCATCTTTATTACCTATTGGTGTAGGTATAAAATACAGCATAAATCAAAACATAATAATAAAAATATGCTTGAAATATAATATTTTATTTATAAAAAACAATTGCTAATGGGCCATTGAAATATAAATCAAGAAATGGCGAGGAAAGCTTAGATCTTAGGATAATCATCCAAGACCGCCGTCAGTTAGACCCAAATTATATTTGGTGATACTTGGACGGCTTTTTTTAAATTGACATTAAACTATAATTTCATATATTATATAAAACAAAATCTCAAATATATGACACACATAGACGAAGCATTTGAACAGCTAGGCAAAAACTTTGCTAGAATTCTAACCAAAAAAAGGATCCTAAAATCCGAGATTATTAGCCTCAAACAACAGGCAAAAAACCTAACAGACTACGATAGTAAATTCAAACCATTACTAAACAAAATAACCACGCAAGTAAATGGTATGAAAGGCGAGCTATCTCAAGAGAGAAGGCAAAAAATACAAGAAATTTATGAAGAATATTTTGCCAATTAAATTACAAAGGGAATCGGATTTTTATCCGATCCTTTTTTATGAAAATCTATAAATCAAAACAATAGCCAACACTATCCGCGCAAACACAATCACCCAAAACCAAGTAAGAAATTTTCATTTAATAGTCTTGTGACGAAATAATTGCATTCATATAAGTGCACCTATCATTCATCATATTCACGTCATAATTAATAAAGTTTTTTCACTTACTCTCCACTTGGTTTTTCTAGCCTTCCATTTATCTATCCCTCGAACAATAAATGTTGCAATATTTATCAATACCAAATACCAAATTAAAATCTGATTCATAGTAGACGTTTAAATGTAAAAACCTGACTGCCGTCAGGCAGGCGTAACAATACAACAACGTATAATTATTTACGATCATTTATCAATGTTTATCAATTGTTTATCGCCAATACAGTGAACTTTTATCTTTTATTTTGTATCTTTCAACTAAATTTTATAAAAAAAGCCTCTTAAAAAGAGGCGGATTTTTCAATAATAATTTAATTACTTTTCTGGCAGCAATATCCATAAAATAAAATATAATATGAATCCAATGCCGTACATCAGGGCTACAAAGCCCCATATAATACGCAATATAGTAACGTTAATGCCAAATTCTCTTGCCATTCCAGCGCAGATGCCACCAAGCATCTGATCTTTTTTTGATCTGTACATAATTTTATTTGTTTTTGTTTTCATTAATACTATATATATTAGATAATTAAAGTCAATAGAAAAAGTCGCAGGTAAAACCCACGACTTTTTGCTTCAAAAACGAAGCTTACTTAGTTTCTACGTTTTGACTTTTTTTTAGCCAATTCGTTAGCTTTTTTGCTTTCTTCAAGTCTCCGATCAAACTGGACTTCTTGTCCAGCCTTGTTAAATACTTTACCCTGGCACATATCTACGACATCACCAGGAAACAATACGCTTTGGTATCTTCCTAGATAGTTAAGATAAGTTTCCCGGGAAACTATTTCACCATTTTTATTTCGTATCGGAATTGGAACTTCTCCAGCAACTTCAGCCCATTTCTGCAGAGCAGGAAGATGATGAGCTAATCCCTGACCAGGAAGAATCTCAAAACGACACTTTTCGGCACTTCCCCAGTCGGATTGATTTTTCCATCTAATAGGATTCAACATACCATTACCACATGCAAGGAAAAGGGTATCCTTTACACATGGATCATTTAAGATAATAATCAATTCATTCTTAAATTTCCCACTGTAAGTTTTACCATCTCCTGAAAAAACATTTTTTACTTCACCACTACCAAACACAAACTTAATATTATTTTCATCCTTTATACAGGGATGATTGTTAATAATATTTTTCGTTAATTCTTTTCGGTATTGGTCAACGAGAGCTTTCTGGGATACAGTATCACCAGCTTGACCAAGTTGATGAAACTGGTCAAGTGGAAATCCAATTGAGTAACTCATGTTTACAGGCATTGTGTCATGAATTGGATCAACCTTTTTGCCACAGGAAGAAACTGTAATGGCCACAACAGCCAAAAAAATCACCAAATAAATTTTCATAATTAGATTTTGTTTAAGTTTACTTTAATAATATATAAATTTACTATAAAAAGTCAATAGTATTTAACTGTTGGCTTTTAGTATTTAACTATTAGTTATTGGTAATTTTATCCACGTCCCAGTTCTTCCTTAATTTTATTTAATATATCCATAGCTTGTAGGGGAGTAATATTTTCTATATCAAATCATTTTATTATACTCCTAATCTTTTCAAATTGTGGATCAACTCTAGTACTAAATGCTCATAGTGGTAATGATGGACTACGAAATCCAGATGATTGTTTTTTATCTTCATTTTTCTTTTCGAGTTCTCATAGATTTTCTCTAGCTCTATCTATTATTACTCTAGGTATTCATGCAATAGTAGCCACATCCAAGCCATAACTTTTACTAGCTCATCATTTTACTATTTTTTTCATAAAGACTACTTCTTTATCTGTTTCATATACACTTACAGAAAAATTTTTCACTCAATCCAGATGATTTTCGAGAGCTATCAATTCATGATAATGAGTTGCTATCAATGTTTTGCAACCAATATTCATAGTAATATATTCTAGTATTGCTTTGGTCAATGCCAATCCATCATATGTAGAAGTCCCACGTCCTAGTTCATCAAAAATTACAAAACTTTTGTCACTAGCATTATTCAAAATATTTGCAACTTCTATCATCTCAGTCATAAAAGTCGATTGATTCTTGGCTATTATATCTCCACTTCATATACGTGCAAATATTCAATCTACCAAACACATCTTGATTTTTTTTGCAGGCACAAACAACCCACAATGTGACATCAATACTATCAAAGCATTTTGACGAAGATAAGTAGATTTACCTCACATATTGGGTCATGTGATAATATGCAAAAATCATTGTTCATTTTTGGTATCATCATCACTTGATATACTTATTCAGTTTGGGATAAACTGTTGATCTGTAGGCAAAAATTCTTCTATTACAGGATGTCTTCATCCTACAATTTCCATAATTTTTCAATTTATAAATTCTGGTCTAATATATCATTTTTCTTTTGCCAATATTGCTTGTCCGCTAAATATATCCATCCATCAGATTTTTTCATTAAATTCATTTAGTGATATAGATAATTTGGCTATTTTTTCTTTGGCAATTTCCAACAATGCAAATTCTTTTTTGGCCAAAATATCTCTAGCTTCCAATATTTTAGATTCTATACTACTCAAATAATCAGAGACATATCTTTGTTCTCATTTGAGTGTATTTCTACGTACAAGACTAAATTTACCTTCATTACCAACGGCCTCCTTTGTAAAGGAGGTATCGAAGGCAGAGGATTTAGACAATGCAGTTTCAAAAGTTTCTATATCCTTATTGGTAATTCCTATAAAATATCACTGATTCATCACATATTTCAACTTTACATTATTTACCCCCGTCAGTCTAACGAGCTCTTGCTGATAATCCATAAGCAATTCATCAGAGTGGTAAGCTATTTTTCTTAGTTCATCTATTTCAGGATTATATTGATCATTTATAAAATTTAGATCATCCTTATATTCCTCATCTTGTTTGATCAAATCTACAAGATATTTATATAATTCTGATACGTTATCAAAATATTCTTTTGCTATTCACAGTCTCATTATTTCATCTTTTATCGTATTTCAATCTCACCAAAAGACTTCCAATGTCTGTCTAAGCTTTACAAAATTTGATGGTAATAATTTTTTATATAGTATATTACTTACTAGTTTGGAAATATCTTTGACATTGGACAGACTATTATGTATAGTTTTAGCTTTTTCTAAGTTGTCCAAATAATATTGGATATTATCCAAACGATAATTAAGCTCATGCATATCGTTTATAGGATGTCATAATATATGGCGCAGACATCTAGATCAGACAGTAGTTTTGCAATTATCCAATATTCACATCAAACTATATCTTTCACTTTGCTCATAACTTGAATGAAATATTTCTAAATTTTTGGTAGTAATCTCATCCAATAAAACTTGATTTTCTTGGCTATGCAAAGATATACGTACAATATTATTCAGATTTTTTTTCTGTGTATTTTTGAGATAACTAATCAACAATCCAAATGCAGATAATCTACCATCTTCCAATGCTTTTCCATAACTTGTTATTGTCTGTACATTACATTGATTGGCTACATATTCTTCTATATTTACTGGTATATCATGCACAGATATTAGACTTTGAATATATTTTTTTATGATACCAATCACTTCATCTTTGGAAGGAAAATCTACATCTACGACTATCTCCACTGGTTTTATAGATAGTATAAATTTTTGCATTTGGCCTATGTCTTTGAAACTCTTCGTCTGATAAGCTCCCACACCAAAATCGCCCCAAGCAATATGAAAATTATTCATATCCTTTTGAGATTGGAAATACATTCATAGAGTATAAGTATAATTTTTGTTATTTTCTTGGATATAGGTTCATGGAGTTATAATTTCTGTTACTTCCCTTTGGACAATTTTTCCTGGTATAGGATCAGAAATTTGTTCTGCAATAGCTATTTTATATCAATTCTTCACTAGTTTTGTTACATATTTATCTACACTGTGATGTGGTATTCATGCCATAGGAATAGGACTTTCAGCATTTTTATTTTTGCTAGTTAACACTAGATCAAGTACCTTATGACATATTTTGGCATCTTCCCAAAAAGTTTCATAAAAATCACCTATACGAAAAAATAATATACAGTCACTGTATTGCTTCTTCATATCTAGGTATTGCTGCATAGCTGGAGTAAGACTCATTAACTAATCATTTAAACAATGAAACATGAAGTAAAGCGGAAACTTGTCTGACGACAGTCAGGTCCCGCAAGGCAGGAATGTAACATTTTAACTATTATGCCTTTACAATTTACGAATTTATTTTTTAATTTCAATTTAAAAAAACAAAATAAATCCAATCTGATTTAAATTATATTATTTATAAACAATCTTTATTATAAAAGTCAAGTAAACATATCAAATTATAAAGCATGCTATTTGCAAAATTTAGCTTTGAGAGTATAATCACAGTGTACTACAAATACTAGTACTTTAATTCAAATATTAGCTATATGGAGCAAGCTTTTAAAAAAACAATTCTGGAAATAGAGGATATACAAAATATCCAACCAGATTTTGAACAATTGAAAATACTAGACCAAGAAACTGCTCAAAAGATACAGGTTCTAATTTTTGCCAAAGAAAGAAATGTCCTCAAAGTTTTGACTACAAACAATTATAGCAAAAGCTTAAACAAAATAATGTGAGTCTTGGAAGAAAAGTGATATAAACATGAGATATATTATACATCTTTGGAAGGTTTCTTATATGCTTTGGGTCGATATGACCAATTACAAGATACTATAAATAAACAACAAATACAGATAAAAGAACAAAAACAAGCTGAATGAAAATCAGCAATACAAATGATCAAAAAAATATTTGAAACCAAAAATTCTGTAGAGCCTTGAGAGTTTATCACAGAGGTGATTAGACTAGCATTTCAGACTTGAGCATCTGATCTACACTTTCAGGTAGAAATCGACAAAGTAGAGTCTTTGATTAGAATAGATGGGGTTTTGCAAAAAATATTGGAATTTGATATAGATGATTTTCAAAAATATCTACAAAAAATAATGTTTATCTCCTGAGCTAAATTAAATATAGATTACATACCTCAAGATTGAAGATTTACATTTGAAGCAGTAGATATCAATTGAAAAACTAGAAATATAGATGCCAGAGTCAGTCTTATTCCATGATTAAAGATACCATCTACTGTTATTAGATTTTTAGACTCTACCACTTGACTGAAATGATTTGAAGAAATCTGATTTAATTGAAAATCTTATGAAATATTAAAGAGAAATATACTCAAAAATACTGGTGTAACTATATTTACATGACCTACAGGATCATGAAAATCCACTACGCTTTATTCTATTTTAAATTATTTAAACGATTGATCCAAAAAAATAATAACTTTGGAAGATCCTATCGAATATCAAGTTTTGTGAATACAACAATCTCAAATCAATCCCAATAAGTGATATACATACGAAGTATGACTCAAAGCAGTGCTTAGACATGATCCAGATGTTATCTTGATATGAGAGATAAGATCCAAAGAAACAGCAGAAATCTGAATCAATGCCGCTTTGACATGACATTTGGTATTTACTACTCTTCATACTAATTCTGCTATAGAGTGAATATCTAGACTTATGAATATGTGAGTCAAAGCTTACATGCTTGCTCCAGCAATCAATCTCATAATATGACAAAGATTAGTTAGAAAAATTTGTCCTTACTGTTCTACCAAGATAGAGGCTTCTTTTGCTGAAAAAGAAGAAATATTGGAACAAGTAAAAATAATAAATGAAGTAGACCCCAAAATGAATTTACATTTTGATTGAACTATACTACACGCAGCCTGATGCGATAAATGTAACAATACATGATATATATGAAGGACTACTATTGTAGAGACTTTTGAAGTTTCTGATAGTATCAAAAAACTTATAGTTTGATGAACATCTACTATGGATATATATAGTGCAGCTAGAGCTAATTGATATTTCACACTCAAAGAAGATTGAATAATCAAAGTTTTAAACTGAGAGACTACTTTGGATGAATTAAGAAGAGTTTTATAAATTATCAAAATCAAATGAATACTATTGAAGTTTGCAAGCCTCAACAACTCCATTTAGATCCTTTATCTCAGATAAAGGTAGATTCATCCAAATGAATAGAGACTATATTTATAACAGATAGATTTTTACCCAACAAAAAAGATATCAAAAACTGTTACTTCAACAATAGACTACTCAACAAAAAAGAAACTTTGGAAATGTGTAAAAATAAATGACTATCATTACCTAAAGATATAGATACCAACAATTTTTTTATCTATCACAAAAATTTATGAATCATTTCCTTTCAAAAGTGAGATTTTGTGATAACCGATGAATGATATGCAACTACAGATTGAAAATATATTATATGTTACGATAATAATTGAGAAGAATTATGATTTTTTTAAATAAGACGCCGAAACTTCCCAAAGAAGTTTAATCCCGTTTTACGGGACAGACTGTCGTTTTTATCCCACTTTAGCGAAATAGAAGTTTCCAGAAAATTTCTATGTGATAAAATATTTTCTATTTGAATTTTCCCTTTCAAAACTTATTAATCTTTTAGTTTTTTAATTTTTTAATTAGTTGATATTTTGAAAGTTTACATAGATGAAGCAGGGAGATGACCTCTAGCTTGACCATTGTATGTTGGGTTGATTATTCCAATCAAAAGATTTTCTACCAAAAATTTCAAAGATAGCAAAAAACTCTCAGAAAAACAAAGAGAGAAGTATTTTGTCCAAATCAAAAAATTACAGTCAGATTGAAAAATTATTTTTACAACATGATCAGTTTCCAACAAATACATAGATAAATACTGAATTACCAAATCTATCAATCTTGCTATCAAATCTTGATTAAAAAAAGCAATGAAACAATATAATAATTTAACATTGAAACATTTAGTCATCGACGGTAATATAGATTTTTGACTCTCAAAAGACCTAAATATACCAGTCCAGACCATTGTCAAATGAGATGATAAAGTTTCCTATATTTCTATGGCCTCTATTATAGCCAAAGTATCTAGAGATCATTTGATGAAAAGATTACATAAACAATACCCTAAGTATTGATTTGATATTCATAAATGATATGGAACCAAACTTCATTATCAAAATATCAAACAATACTGAATATCTCCTATACATAGAAAATTGTTTCTAAGAAAATTAAACAACACAAAGGGTTGACTTAATAGTAAAAATACATAAAAATATATAAACAAAAACTTAAATAAAACCCTATGATACAAATTGGAATAATATTTATTACCTTAGCTTTGGTACTTTATACCACAGCCGTATGGACAGAGAAAATCAGAAAGAAACTCAAATTATGGATTGTAATCACATTTGCATTAGGATTTACCTGTGATTTGATAGGTACATCTATAATGTTTTTGATAGCAGAACATAAGTTTTCTTTTAGTATCCATTCTATATGTGGTTATCTAGCATTGATAATCATGTTATTACATCTTGTCTGGGCAATACTTTCAATACAAAAAATTGGAAGATACCAAGAATACTTTACAAAATTCTCAGTATTTGCCTGGTTCATCTGGCTAATCGCATTTGTAAGTGGAATTCCTCAGTAAATAAACAAAAAAAGGAGTATTTATGACAAATCAACAACGAATTCAAGATTTAATGAGAAATGGCTCATTAGACATTATTTTGAAGCTATTTACCAATCTTATCGGTAAAGAAGCTCTAGATGACAAGGCTGGTGGATATTTTACTATCCAATATCTTGATGAACTGAATACAGTAATATCAAAAAAAGTTGGGAAAATCCCACCAGAAAAAATTGATAAATACAGTTGTTTATCCAAAGAAAAGCCTTCGCGGCTCAAAAGAAATCTTTCTCTAGGTCATATGACTAGTTACGAATCCAGAAATCCCGATGCCGAAATATTCATCACAACTGGAATCGTTGAACCATGGGGACATTGGGGTGGAGCAGTCCTAATTAGCAAAAAATTTATCTTCTCATTCTCAGGATTCCCTGAGCTAGTCGATGAAGCATTTGTTTGTTTTTTGGGAATCAAATCAGGACTTATGTCCAAATGCCAATTTGGGATTGTCAAAAAAAGAAGATCCGACAATCCTTACCTTGATCTAATTCACCAATCATTGATTCAAAAGTAATTTATTCAAACACAAAAACTCTGGATTTTTAATCCAGAGTTTTTTATTAAATAGATTGTGATCTTAAGATAGCTCCAACCTTTTCTCCGGCTTTTATAGCTTTATTCATTACTTCATTTATCTGTTCAGTAGTCATATTTTCTCCAGATATTTTCATTTTCAACGCTATAGATTTTTTTCATTCAGCTAAGTTAGCTCATTTATACAGATCAAAAACTTCTATATGATCTATTTCTTTTATTGCTTTTACTTTATCCAATATTTCACCAAATTCCTTATCTTCATCAATCACAAAACAAAGATCTCTATAAACTATCTGATCTTGAATTGTTTCATAACTATAATTCAATTCTCATTTATTTGCAATCAATTCCAGTAATATTTCTAGATTTATTCAAAGATATACCATTCATGCATTTTCAGATATTTTATGTGATTTCAAGATTATAGGATGCAAAGCTCCTATAAATCCTATGCTATATACTTTTCAATCTCAGTTTTCTACTTTTATGCTTGCTTGTTTTTTGGGGTGATAACAACTATTGGAAGTTTTTTGAAAGATTATTTTTATATCTAGCCCCAGTTCTCTAAATATAATATCTACAAAATTTTTGCTTTCCAAGACTGGATCTTCATTTCGATTATTTATATCTTTTTTGTATATTATCATACCTAGTTCACCACTTTCTCATACAAAACTTGATGCATAATTTTTATCTTCAATTTTTCATTTCTCATTTGACGTTTCTAGTTTATTTCGTATTCTACCTATATCAAACATTTTAAATTCATCAAAAAATTTACTATTTTTGGCAGCTAGTGACAATAGATTGTATACCATACTATCTCTCATCCAAGGACAATCAGGGACTACAGGGTTTTGTAGTGAGTATAGATTATCTTTGTTTAATTCAAACATATTCAATGTTTTATCTCATATCCAAGGATATGTCTCTACTTGATCAAATCTAAGATTTTTGACTAATATATCTTCTAATTTCCTTTGTAGTGATACATAATCACCATATGCTATATTTTCCATTTTTTTGATCACAGGAGAATTCTCTATTTTTTCATACCCATATATCCTAGCTACTTCCTCATATATATCTTCTGCTATATTTATATCTTCTGGTCATCTCCAAATAGGTACATTAAGACTATTTTTATCTACAATAAAGCCTAATCATTCAAGTATAGATTTTGCATCATTTTCAAAGTTTTGAATTTCCTTACCAAAAATAAATTTCTCCATTTTTTGATAATCCACTTCAACTTCTTTTCTTTTAGTGCTATATCTTTTTACCTTTTCACTTACAAAATACTCCAGTCATCATATTTCTAGATTTCACAAATCCTTAGAATAATATTTCAATTCATCCAAAAATAATATAAGACAATAAAGACTGTACAATGGATTTATATTTTTTTCATATCTCAGTTCTGCGTCAGTTCTAAGTCATAGTCTTGTTCCAGTTTTCCTAACTACTACTGGATCAAAATTAGCAATCTCCACTAGAATATTCTGAGTATTTTCTGTCACTCAGCTATCCAATCATCACACAACTCAAGCTAAGGCTAATATTTTTTTCTTATCAGCTATGACCATATCACTAGATTTCAATATATGTTCTTTTTCAAAAAGATCTACAAACTTTTCTCACTCTTGAGCATTTCTGACTATTATATCTCCATCAACTTTTTCAGCATCAAAAAAATGCACAGGTTGTCAACTGATGTTCATAAATAAATTTGAAAAATCTACTCGATTGTTGATGGGTTTAGATCCCAAATCAATTATTTGCAATCTTGTAAAAAAATCAGATTGTTTTACTTGTATATTATTTAATTCAATTAATATATAAGAATTTAACGTTTCAGTTTCATTCAAAATCTTTCTATTACTTTTTTTACTATTATCCAAGATTTCCATAATGTTTGTATCTTGAAACTGCTTCATATAATCCTTGATTTTATTGAATCTAATATCTTGATTTTCGACTGTATTGTACATAGAATTTAATTCCACGGCCACACCAAAATGTCCTGTCAAATCCGGTCTATTGGTCAATCATTTATTATCTACATCCATTACATAAGTTTCCAGTCGTGAATATTTTTTATTCAAAGGTATTCACAAATCATTTTGATTTACATCATCAAAATCTTGAGCTAAATCTCGTATGTAATGTAGCTCCATATCTTCGTTTATTCATATTTCTTCTTTTGAACAAATCATTCAGTTAGATTCTATTCATCTCATTTTTCTCTTTTCTATAGTTATACCAGCTTTTTCAAAATGAGTACCAGGCAAAGCTACAGGCACAAATATTCATTCTCTTACATTGCTTCATCCACAGATAATTTGATATTCTCATTTATCTCCACAATTTACTTCACATACATTCAATTTGTCTGCGTCTGGATGTTTATAACATTTGGTCACATATCCTATTACTATAGAGTCTGATATCAGTCTTTTTTGTATCTCTTCGATCTCACAAGTCTTGAGAATCAGTTTATCTGCTATATTTTCAGAATTATCATTTATAGAAATAAATTTTTTTAATAAAATTTCACTATATTTCATTACAAACAAAAAAAATTAAAAATAATTTATTACATTCACAGTATTTATAGTTTTTTTGAACAAATTAAAGAGAAAATTTTTATTCTTGCATTTTATAATCTATTTTATAAATTACTTACTAGTATTTTAAGCTAAAAATAAATATGAAAAAGTTTGAAAATATCAAAAATATAAAAGAATTTTCAGCAATTATGAGAGACTCTATCATAGATAATATTTTTGTAAATAAATTTATCAAATCTTGATTTATATTGCGCTATCATATACATAAATCATCATTCAGAGACCAAGAAAGACTAATCAAAAAATTAATAAAAAAATCTGAAAATACAATATGGTGAAAAAAATTTTGATATAAAGGTATCAAAAGCATCAAAGATTTTCAAAAACAAACTCCAATATCTCATTACAAAGATATGGAACCGCGAATTACTTATATGTTAAAATGAGAAAAAGATATCTGTTATCCTGGCAAAATACAACGATTTGCTACATCTTCCGGCACTACATGATGAACATCCAAATACATTCCTATGTCCAAGGAATTTATCAAAGGTTCTCATATCAAATGATGAGTAGAAGCAATTACCTTGTACCTAAAAAACAATCCTAGGAGTAGACTATTCCAATGAAAAGCTATAGTAATATGATGAACCTTTTCTACCAATCCATATACCAAACAAAATAATGTCTGATTTCTATCGGCGATTATACAAAAAGAATCTCCATTTATATGACAACACTTTAGAGAGCCAAATAATGAAATATCTTTTATAGAAAATCGAGAAGAAAAATCACAAAAAATAATAGAAACTACTCTAAATAAAAATATCACTTCTCTCAGTGGGCAACCATCATGGGGGTCCAATTTTCTCTATAAAGTCTTGGAATATACGGGCAAAAAAGACATATTAGAAGTCTGGCCCAATTTTGAATTATTTTTTCGATGATGAATGTCTATAGATCTTTATCTTCCACATTTCTTCCATTTATTCCCCTCCAAAAAGGTAAAGTATTATCAGATATATAGTGCATCTGAATGATTTTTTGCGGTACAAGATTCCAATTTAGCCAACGATATGTTGTTGCTCACAAATAATTGAATATTTTATGAATTTATACCCTTTGAAGAATATGGCAAAAAAAATCCTACAATATTTACCTTGCAAGAAGTACAATTAGACAAAGATTACGTCATAGTTATCACAAATAATTCATGATTATGGAGATATGTACTTTGAGATACTGTCAAATTTACCTCTCTTGATCCACGGAGAATTGTAGTGTCAGGTAGGACTAAATATTATATAGATGTAGTAGGTGAATGCGTTACCTCAGATTATACAGACAAAGCTATTATGGAAGCATGCAAAAAAACCGACACAATAGCGACAGATTATCATGTAGCTCCAGTTACATATTCATGATGAGATATTAGGTGAGCATACGAATGGATTGTGGAATTTACCAAAGCTCCCGCAAATTACAAAGAATTTGCAAATATTTTGGATAAAGAACTTTGTAATGCCAATTCATATTATTTTGATGAAAGGCACGATACCAAAATATTGTGAGATGCTATTGTACATTGAGTACCACAATGAACTTTTTATAATCGAATGAAATCCAAAAATAGACTCTGATGACAATTCAAAATACCCAAATTATCCAACGATAGAAAACATTTGGATGAGATTCTCAAAATAATTTGATCATAAATAATTTATATTTTCTCGATTTGGCTTTTACTATTCAGCCAAAATATTCTTATATACAATAAATGTATAATAAATTCAAATTTCTTTACTTGATAGCAAAACAAAAATTATTATAAATCTACAAATTTAATCAGATTTAGTATTATTTATTTTTTTAATATTCTAATTATGCACTTGATACAAGATATCGATCCAATTATATATCAATCAATATTAGCTGAACAAAAAAGACAATCAGAATGAATGGAACTTATAGCTAGTGAAAATTATCAGTCCCAAGCTGTACTTGAGGTACAATCATCACACTTTGCCAATAAATATAGTGAATGATTTCCAGGCAGAAGATATTATGGATGACAAGAAAATACAGATATTATAGAACAATTAGCAATAGATAGAGCAAAATCACTATTCAAATCTGATCATGCAAATGTACAAGCACTAAGCGGAGCAGCAGCAAACCTATGTATCTATTCAGCATTGATGAACCCATGAGATACTATTTTATGAATGGATTTATCTCATTGATGACATCTTACTCATGGAGCCCCAGTTACATTCTTTTCCAAAATATTTAATTTTCAAAGATACAAAACCAAATCTGATTGAACAATAGATTTTGATCAAATTCGTAGTTTGGCTCATCAATACAAACCCAAAATTATTCTTGCTTGATTCTCTGCATATCCTAGAGAGCTTGATTATGCGAAATTTTCAGAGATAGCTAATGAAGTATGAGCTATTTGTTTTGCCGATATTTCTCATATATGATGACTTATAGCATGATGAGTACTAAAAAATCCTTTTGATTATGGATTCCATGTAGCTATGACTACTACACACAAATCACTTAGATGACCTAGATGATCACTCATACTTAGCAAATGAACAGTCTCCAATCCGCTCAAAAAACCTGAAGATACTATACAAAACATTCCAACCAGAATAGACAGGGCAGTATTCCCAGGTATGCAATGATGACCTCATATGAATACAATATGTGCAATAGCAGTAGCTTTACACGAAGCATCTACAGATGAATTCAAAATATATGCAAAACAAACTTTATCAAACGCACAAGTCTTATCTGAAGAGCTAAAAGCTAAGGGATATAAGCTAGTTACATGATGAACAGACAATCATATGGTAGTTGTAGATTTTTCTTGAACAAATCTAGATTGAAGAATTGCAGAGGAGACTTTAGATAAAATCTGAATTTCAACTTCCAAATCTACTATCCCAGATGATCCCAACCCACCATTTAAACCTTCATGACTTAGGATTGGAATGCCAGCTATGACTACCAGATGAATCAAAGAAAATGACACCAAACAAATAGTTGAATTTATAGATCAAGCATTCAAATGTCATTCTGAGTGAAACGAAGAATCTAGGAATTTAAAATTACAAGAAATTAGATCACAAGTCAAAGAATTTTCTCTCAAATTCCCAGTTCCAGGTATTTAAATTTAATAATCAAAATGGAATTAAAACAATTATTAGATTTTATAGATTGGACCTTATCTCAAGCAGGGCAAGGTAGCTTTTATCGCGATCAAGATATGACCAAAAGGATATTTGCACAATCTATCAAGTTGAATGAAGAAGTATGAGAATTAAGCTCAGAAATTTTGTGAAACCAATGATTCGTAAGAAAAGAAAAATTAAAGAGATATTCTCAAGAAACATTGATGGATGAATTTGCAGATGTAATATTTACCACAATACGCTTAGCAAAACTTATGAATATAGACATATCACAAGCTCTAAAAAATAAGATGATAAAAATTCAAAAAAGATCCGATTTAAAATAATTTCACAAAAAAGTCTTGATTTATTAATTTAAATATATATCTTGACGCCCCAAATAAAATATATTGGGCTGCTTATTTGAGATTTGAAATTTTGATTAAGCCTGATTAGAATAATCAATAATTAGGAATAATAAGGGGCTAATCAGTAAGATCAAGGCCAAGGTCAGACCGACGCCAAAATCCTACTTAACTTAAAATTTTAAACTAACTACCGGTACTTTTTGTACCAAGGTCATATTGACCAAATCCTTAGGAGGCGTCTATCTTTATAGCCCTCCTTTTTTTATCTATAAAATCAATTAAAAAATAATATTGACATTTAATAGTAAATAATTATAAACAAAGTCTAAATAAAATACTAATCATAAAAAAGGAGGTTTCAATGCTTCTATGATGAGGGCCTAGGGACCCTATGACCAATGTATATTCCCTATATTACGTAATTCGTTTCTCCCGTAACACAAATAAAATCAGGGAGCGTGGTTTGCGACCGTATCCGTGGATGTCAACGGAAATGGCCGGGCTTAGAGAATGGGGGTATTCTCCTTGGTATCTGAAAGGATAACCAGTAACCTAATTATTAACACAACAAAAACCGTTTGAAAAACATGCATTAAGTTTATCTAAATTAAAATTCTTAAGCCCCGGGACAAAAGGGCAGCTGAAAATTGTCCCTCAAGCTATGAACAGGGAAAGGATCCCGATGGGTCATAGCAAACGCGCTCACCTGCATAGTGGAGAGGCCATAGGGAAGCTAGAGCCCTCGTGAAGAGATAGACTTCAAAAAACATTTCAAAAAACGACTTATACCGGCTGTGTGTACCCACACAGTCGGTTTTTCTTTTTACAATTTTCCACAACGTTTAGTATTGCATTCAGATTCAAATTTTATATATTTAATCTAGTCGTGAGACTAAGCTTTTTTTTGATTTAAATTATTATATATTTTGATGCCAGATAAAGATACAAATTTGTTTTCTTGAACAGTAAATGCTCATTCCATAGAGAAAGAAATTACACAGTCATATATCGATTATGCTATGTCTGTAATAGTTTCTCGTGCATTGCCAGATACTAGAGATTGATTCAAACCAGTACTTAGAAGGATACTTTTTGGTATGTATCAAATGAATAATTTTTATAATCAAAAACATAAAAAATCAGCTAGAATAGTTTGAGAGGTGATGTGAAAATATCATCCACATGGAGATTCTAGTATATATGAGGCAATGGTACGTATGGCACAGCCTCGATCACTTAGATATCCACTTGTAGATTGACAAGGTAACTTTTGATCTATAGACTGAGATAGCGCTGCTGCTATGAGGTATACCGAAGCTAGACTCACAGAAATAGCACAAGAAATGTTGTCTGATATAGAACAAGATACTATAGATCGAGTAGATAATTTTGATTGATCTCTCAAAGAACCTCGTATGCTACCTACCAAGTTCCCCAATCATCTTTGTAATTGAACTATGGGTATAGCTGTAGGTATGGCAACCAATATGGCTCCTCACAACCTAAACGAAATATTAGATGCATCTATTCTATTGCTCAATAATGAATGAAAACCCAATCCAGACTGATCTACAACAGAGATTAGTATAGATCAAATTATGGAAATTATTAAATGACCAGATTTTCCTACTTGATGAATAATTTACGATTCTAACAATATCAAAGAAGTATATAAAAAATGAAAATGATGAATAGTAGTACGTTGAAAGACCCATATAGAAGAAAGTCATTGATGAGATATTATAGTAATAGATGAGATACCATATCTAGTAAATAAATCATGATTGGTTTCCAAAATATGAGAATTGGTAGTTGATAAAAAAATTGACTGAATTGTAGATATCAGAGATGAAAGTAATAAGAATAAAATCAGAATAGCTATATATCTTAGAAAATGAGTTGATGCAGATTGAATCTTAGTCCAACTATACAAATCAACTGATTTGCAATGTAATTTCAATGTAAATAATGTATCTCTTATAGAGAGTGGAATACAACCAAGATTGTTGAATATCAAGGACTTACTAATGGAATTTGTGGTTTTTAGGAGACAAGTAATTTATCGTAGATCAGTTTTCCAACTCAAAAAAGCAAAAGATAGATTACATATACTAGAATGACTTAAAAAGGCCATAGATATAATAGATGAAGTAATAGATACTATCAAAAAATCCCAGACAAAAGCTGATGCAAAAAAGAATCTTATAGATAAATTTCAGTTTACAGAAGCGCAAGCTGAATACATTTTGCTTATGAGATTACAGTCATTAGTTTGATTAGAAATTCAAAAAGTTACAGAAGAGATAGAAGAAAAGAAGAAAGCAATAGAATATTTACAATCAATAATAAACGACCCTATAAAATTAGATGGAGTAGTGGAAGAAGAATTTAATTATATGAAGAAAAAATATTGAGATTCTAGAAAATCAGAACTTTCACAAGATCTTAGTGTTTACAATATAGCTGGTAGTCTCAAAGCACTACAAGCTGCAGCAGACAGAGTAAAAGAAGATATAATAGTCTGGATTTGAAATGATTATTCGCTTAGAATATTATATCAATCTAGAATCCAAATCATACCAGATGAAACTCTAGAATTGATCTATACTCACAATCAAGATAAGTTTATAGTAATTACTGATATATGAGAACTTGTAGTCCAAAGACTCAAAGATTTGTGACAATTCACTATGGCTAAAAATTCTTTAAATTTAAATGAGCATTTTGGTCTAAAATGAAAAATAATCTTTGCAAAAACATTACATTTTGACTACGAGAGTTTGGTGTTGTTTACAAATCTAAATAGTATTAAAAAAATAAAAAAAGAATTGGTGCTTTCTTTCAAAAAGTTTCCTACAAAAATTATGAATTTATGAGATAAAGAAAAAATATTATCTGTAGAAGCTACCAATCCATGAGATAATTTATGCATATTATCACAACAGTGATGGATGAATATATTCCCAGACAGTAATATTAGGGCAATGTGAAAGACTGCTGGCTGAGTTAAAGCTATCGAATTACAAGAATGAGACAAAGTAGCAAATATGTTTTTACATAAATGAGAACCATTTATACTTATTCACTCCAAAAAAGATGGTAAACTATTAAATCTTGAAGATCTCAAAATATGGAAAAGAGCTAGAAAGGGAATTATAGTAATGACATGAAATTCCAAACTTGAATGAGGAATAAGTATCATAGAATGAGCAATTAGAATAAGATATCCAGATTGAGAGATCACAACATTACATTCTAATGATATTCGTCTAGACGAACCTGAGACGCCACTACACAAAATGGTTGATAAAGAAATTGATATTATTTATAGACCTCGAGAAGAAAAAGATGAGAATATGAAATACAAAGAAGATAGAAAAAGAGCTCAAAAAGAAGAAGAAAGGTTAAATGGACAAACTCCATTATTACAACAAGAAGATGAAATTAAAGAATAATAATATAATCTAAAATATATAAAATGTTTTTCTAGAATTATAATATTTAAGTATAATTAGCAAAAAACACATCTTTTTTTGTTAAAAAGCGCTAATGTAAAGATAATTATTACGTCAATGACATCAAAACTTGAAACAATCTTTTTTTTTATGTATTATTAAATAAACAAATTTTACAAATAATTGTTATTTATGAATTATATACCAGATTCGTTAATAAACGAGATAGAAGAACTAAAAGAACTATGAAAGTTTGATGAAGCTATCAAAAAAACAAACAGTATATTATTTAAAGATCCAAGTAATGAAGAAGCTTTATTACAATTTGCTGATATACAATATAGAAGATGAGAAATATCCAAAGCTGGTAAAGCTATAGATTTTTTGAATGCAAAAAAAAAGAATGAGGATCCATTATGATTATATATCAAATGAATACTTGAAATGGAAAAAAATCATCGATTAGAAGCTAAAAGATATCTTCAAAAAGCTTTAGAATTGACACACGCAGAAAATCATGAAATTATGAGATGTTATTGATTATGTGAATACTGGTATGGTAATAGAGAGAAATGATTAAATTTATTAAAAGATTCTTTTAGCTTAAATAACAAAGATGCAGAAATTATCTATAATTTAATAGAACTATACATATTGGAACATAAATACTCTAAGGCTAAAAATATGATAGACTATTACCATAGAAATCATAATAAATTACAAACTATAGACAAAGAAATAGCTTATTATGATAAAAAAATCTGACTATTAGAAAGATTTGTAAAAACTCAAATTATTTTTAATATACAAAAAGTAAATTTAAATAATAAATAATAAAAATGGCAAAAAAGTTTATATCAAAATTAACAAGAGATGATATAAAATCAATACTAAAAGTGTATTGAAAACAATTATTATGAATATGATTTTTGATATGATTCTTACTGTTTTTATTAAACATATTTTTGTCAGTATCTATATATACATCTCATTTTTCAGATACATTACAAGATAGGTTATGAATATATTTTTATATAAGAGATATCCCTTGAGAAGAAAATATAACATATAAAAAAATAATAACTCTCAAAGAAGAGTTGGAAATTCAATGATTAAAAGTAGCCTTTTCATCCAAAGAAGATGCTTTTGGTTTCTTAGAAAAAAGAGTCCCAGAACTTATTAATAATCTCAAAAAATTTGACATTACAAATCCATTACCAGCCACACTATACGTAATGTTCAAAAATGATAACCAATATCAGCTACTCAAACAATCAATATTAAAATATAAAGAAATAATACTAAATATAAATGATATAACTCAATGAGATCAACTCAAACAACAAGAAAATAGAACATTAAATATAATAAACTTTGCTAATTTCATCAAAATAGTATCTTATATATTTATTATAGTACTTGGATTGATCATTATTACATTTATATTATTTCTCGTAAATAGTATCTTCAATACATTCTATTCTGATTTATCAATCAAAAAAACTTTGTGAGCAACTAGTTCACAAATAAACGAAACATTTTTATGGATTTTATTTAAACTCATATGATTAGCATTTGTGATAAATATTATCTTATTATTGATTAGTTGATATATAGCATGATTTTATCTTCAAAGATTATTTGAGTTTGACTTGATGAAATATATTTTATCAAATGTATTTGAGATAATAATCCTTTTTATAATAGAATTTTCAATAGTCTTGTGAATATGATTCTATAGTTCATCAACACTTATCCAGACATTAAACAAAAAGTTAAAATAAAAAATAGCTCATATAATCAATGAACTATTTTCTATATTTTTATAATATATTTCTAATAAGTTATTAACATTCTATCTGTATTCATGGGCTCATAGTTGTAGATAATACAATTTTTTTTATCAATTTTCACTTTACTCAAGTAGGTTTGTTAGTTTCAATCGCTTTTATAAATGAATTCAAATTTTCTTCTATTTTAGAATCATCAAAAGATAATTTACCTATACCAGAATGTATATTTCAAGTTTTATCTAATCTAAATTCTATCTTACCTTTTTTGATTTCTTCTACTGCCTGTGTAATGTTTTGAGTAACAGTACCAGCTTTGGGCGTTGGCATCAATCATTTAGGTCAAAGTTGCTTAGCTACACTAACCAAGTCTCTTATACTATCGGGACTTGTTATCAATATATCAAAATCAAATTTATTATTTTTTATATCATTAATCAATGTAGTATTTCAAACTATATCAGCTCATGAATTTTTTGCTTCTTCCAATTTATCATCAGATACAAATACAGCAACTCTTTTGGTTTTTCAAGTACCATGAGGTAAAATTGTCGTTGCTCTAATTATTTGATCATTATACTTGGGATTAGCATTGGTTTTTATTGCAACATCAACAGTAGAATCAAATTTTGTAACAGTGATTTTTTTTAGTAGTTCCACTGCTTCTTTGACAGTATAAATTTTGTTAGAGTCTACATGCTTCTTGGACTCATTGTACTTTTTTCAATGTTTCATTTTTATAAAATAATATAATAAAAGTGGTCTACGAGAACAATCTCTCCCACACAAATAACTTATGGACAAAAAATTATTATTTTTCTATTTCAACTCACATATTTTTAGCAGTTCCAGATATAATTTTTATTGCTCATTGTAAATCATTAGCATTTAGATCATCTTTTTTAATTTCAGCTATTTCTTCCAAATCTTTTTTACTAATTTTTCATATCTTTGTTTTATTAGGCTCTCAAGATCAAGATTTTTGAGCAATTTTCCATAAAATAAGATTAGAAGTAACTGGAGCTCATATAAGTAGATCAAAAGTTCTATCAGCATAAATAGTCAATTTCACTTTTACTTTTACATCAAAACCGCCAAATTGTTTCATATAATCAGCTGTTTTATCATTAAACTCTTTTATAAACTGTCAGATATTCACTCAGTTAGCTCACAACATAGGTCATAATGGAGGGGCAGGTTGAGCTTTACCTGCAGGGATTTCCAAATCCAAAACATTCATAATTTTTCAAGCCATTTTCGTAATATATTAATCAATAAATAAACTTTTTAAATAATTTTTTGATTTGTGATATAAATCATAATCAATTTGCAATAACCAAACATCTTCATCAATATACAATATTATAAGGACTATTTTATCTTTATATTCAGGAAGATTAATAAATATTATTTTATCTCCAAACAGCATATTTTTGAGTATATCTTGTTCTGTATTTATAGTATATATATTCCCTCATAATTTTCTAGCTATATTTACAATATCATACTTCAAATCTCATAAATATATATAATAAATCAATTTATCATCTTGTAATATGTATTTATAGTTAATTCAAAGTTTTTCAACAGATTCTAATATTCCATAAAACAATTTGGTTCAAGACAAATATATAATATCGTTCTGTCAAGATGTAGACATGCTATCTACATTTTCTTTTTTATCTATTCATGTAATACCCGATAATTTTCAACTAGATGTTATACCAATATTATCGGATCCAAAATCTTCAATAATCTCTTCAATAATTTCCTTTTTATCTCCAGTTTTTATATAAATTTTCATATCATTATCTACTTCTATATCAGATCTAGATGCCAAAATATCACTAATCAAAGGCCCTTTCACTTGAAAAAATAAAACATATACAAGCAAAAGAGACAGAAATAAAACAATAACCGATAATCTTAGTATTTTTCTTTCTAACTTTGGCATACTATATTATTTAGCTAAAATATTGTTAATTCAAT